>JAKSBK010000514.1 GCA_022361155.1 Pseudomonadota bacterium | reverse complement strand
GGCCCGCGGAAGAATAACTCATCCATCTCACCGGTTCCGACCACCGCTGGCTATGTTGCGCCTCCTCGAAATATCCCCAATATTCCTCGTCGTTGCGCCTTGCCAACGGCGCCCGGCCCTCGGCGATACAGACGAGTTATTCTTCCGCGGGCCCTAAGTCTCAAGGGATGCGCTGCGCTCGGTGGTTGGCGGGCCCCAACCCAGATCATTTGGAGAACCGACCTCCAAGCGAGCCGACATCCTGCGGCCGATTCATGCGCCAGTAGGCCGCCCGCTTGGACCAGCGCAGATCGTAGCGCCCGCCGTCGCTGCGCTCCCAGCGCACGAGCAGGTGAGGCGAGTGCTCGTCGAGCCAGAAGACGTCTCGGCGCGAGGCACGCGTAACGCTTACCTCGACGGCTCGATAGCGTCCCGCAGGCACGTTTAGCCAGCGCTTGCCTGCTACCCGGATCTCGGCCTCGTGCCAGGTGGGCTTCGAAGCCCGATTGCTGAGCTGTTCGTCCAGCACCTTCAGCTTCCGCACTCCTTGCTTGTCGAGCGCAAGGGTCCGCAGCCACAGCGGCAGCGCGTCGCCCAGTACCGCGCGCGAATCGAAATTCAGGGAGAAGTCGCGATTGCCTTCGTTCCCGAAATAGGAGTCAGCCAAGAGCTGCGCCTTGTGGTGTCCCCTGACCTCGAGCCGCTTTGCGGTCACTCCGCACCACTCCTGACTCCCTACGGTCAGCTTGACCACTCGGGCGTCGCTGCGCCGCAGGAAGACGCTTGCCATCTGGTGGTATGTGTAGACGCCGGTCCGTACCTCTACGATCGTGTTGAGCTTGATTACCGGCAGCACGGCGGGAGGCTTCTGGCCTGGCTCGACCTTGAGCAGGGACCGAGGATCGAAGGGCTCGCTCACGACGATCAGCGTGGCGGTGCCTTTGCGGAGGATTCCGTAGCGTCGCTCGACGGTGGCGTAGCTGGAAATCTCGGCCTTACCGTCGTTCCACAGCCGGGCACGGAGTAGGGGAACCTCGGCTGGCGCCCCGGCGCCCGGCTCCAGCGGGGCGGCGTCAGGTCTGGCTGGGCCCGAGGCTCGGGAGCGGCCGGGTGTAGGTTGCTGTGCGCCTGCATCGCCCGCGCACACCGCGCCGAATCCCAGGGCCACGAGCAGGGCGAAAGCCGCTCCCAGGCTCCGCTGCAGCCGGGCGGGCTTCTTGACAAGCCGAAGGACTGCGATGCACTCGTGGCATCGTCCCTGGCGTTCTGTGAGCGCACCGCCGGTCATGCTCTTCAACTCCCTCGACTACCTGCTGTTTCTACTGCTTGCCGTGTGCGGCTATTGGTTTCTCGCTCGCGTCAAGCTGCTGCGTCTCCTGTTCGTGTTCGGCTGCTCCTGCGTGTTCTACACGGCTTGGAGTCCCCGCTACGTGGTGCTGATCCTCGGGTCCGTTCTCCTGGACTATACCGCGGCCCGCGCGATTCACGCGTCGAGCACGCCCCGCGTACGTCGTTTCTGGCTTGGGGCGAGCCTGGCCGGCAACTTGGGACTTCTGGGGGTGTTCAAGTACTTCAACTTCTTTGCGACGGCATTCGCCGATGGCCTGGGCCTGGTGGGCCTGCATGTGACCGCCCCCTACCTGGACGTGCTGCTTCCCGTAGGGATCTCTTTCTATACCTTTCAGACCATCAGCTACACGGTCGACGTCTACCGGGGCGAGCTCAAGCCCACACGCAACCTCTTGGAGTTCGCGTTCTACGTCACCTTCTTTCCCCAGCTCGTGGCGGGCCCTATCGTGCGAGCCACCGAGTTCTTGCCCCAGCTGCGCAGCTCCGCCGCTCTACAATCCGGGCTCGTGGGGGAAGGCATGTTCCTGATCGCGACCGGACTGCTGAAGAAGGTCGCCGTAGCAGACTACCTTGCGGTCAACCTCGTTGACCGCGTCTTCGACGATCCCTCCGCGTACAGCGCTGCCGAAGTGATGGTGGGTCTGTACGGCTACACCCTGCAGATATACTGCGATTTCTCAGGTTACACGGACGTGGCGCGGGGCTCGGCCATGCTGTTCGGGTTGCGGCTGCCCGAGAACTTCGATCGTCCCTACGCGGCGACCAGCCCGGCTGACTTCTGGCGCCGCTGGCACATGACGCTGTCGAGCTGGCTGCGCGATTACCTGTATTTCCCGTTGGGCGGCTCTCGCGTGCACCCCCTGAGGGCCTACTGGAACTTGGGCCTTACCATGTTCCTCATCGGCCTGTGGCACGGGGCGGCATGGACGTTCGTGGTGTACGGTTTGATCCAAGCGGCGGCCATGGTCGCCCACCGCTTTCTGTACCTGCGCTCCGGGCGGACGCGTCTGACCGTGGACTCACGTCCTGTGACCTTGCTCAAGATCACAGCTACCCTGCACTTCGTGGTCTTGTCGCGTATCTTCTTTCGGAGCACGGGTTGGGACAACGCGCTGGCCGTCGGAGGCCGGCTGCTGGATGGCAGCTTCGGTCTGGGTCATGTCACGCTGAGCATCTGGTGTGTGCTTCTCGCCGGCTACGCCGCCCATTACCTACCGGCAGAGTCGTTCGAGCGCCTCAAGCACGCCTTCGTGCAGATGCCTGCGCCGGCCCAGGGGGTTGCCCTGGCTGCCCTGGCCGCGGGGTTGCTGTTGACCGCCAGTCAGGAGGTCGTTCCCTATATCTACTTCCAGTTCTGAGGGTACTTCCAAGAATAGCCCAACGCCCGCCCGAGAGTAGCCGACCGCCGTGACCGTTCCCAATCGCCATGCTCCGTTTCGTTCGCCCTTGCCGGACAGGCTGACCGCCTCCGAGCTGGGGCGGCTTGGTCTCGTGGTTTGCACGGCCTCCGTCTTGGCTGCGCTGACGTACTTGGCGCCCGGGCTCGAACGGTTGCGGCCCTGGCTGCCGAGCGAAGGTGTACCCATAGGGCGGCTGTTCGGGCCGCAAGAGGCTGCGAGCCTGCCCGAGTTCGCGGAGGCGGCCACGGCTATCGGGTCTGCGCAGACGAGCCGGGGCGAGACCGAGCGATCGCAAGCTCCACCACCGCCCCATCGGGCAGCAGCCGAGCCACCGCTGCAGAGCCAGGCTCCTGTGGCATCCCGGCCAGCCGACGAGCCCAAAACCCAGCCGCAAGGCAGGCCGACGCGCTCGCTCGGGGTCACGATCGATCCTCGAGCCTATGCCGATCTCGAACGCGAGATCGAAAGCCCGGGCGGAGGCGACCCACTTGCTCGCTTCTACGAGGCGCTGCTGCGCACCGCCCAAGGGCTTCCGGGTGCCATCACACGTGTTGCGCACTACGGCGATTCCGCCGTGGCAGCGGATGGCATCACCCACACCATGCGCCGAAACCTGCAGCAGCGCTTCGGCGATGCGGGTCACGGATTCATGCTCATCGCGCGCGGCTACATGCACTACCTGCATCGTGGCATCCGCCATCGCTCGAGCGACGACTGGGAGCTGTACCCCATCGTACGCCGGCGGCTTGGCAAGGGCTGGTACGGCTACGGCGGCGTGCAGTACCGGGGACAACCAGGCGCCAAGGCGTACTTCGGCTCGGTAAGGGATGGCCCTGTAGGAACGAGGGTCGGTCGCTTCGAGATTCATTATCAACGGCATCCGCGTGGAGGCCTCATCAAGTACCGTCTCGATCGCGGGCGCTCGAAGCTGATCAACACGCGCGGACCCGTTGCCGATCAGTGGGAAGTCGTCGATGCCGTCGATGGCCCACATCTGTTGCGACTGCAGGTAGCTGGGCGTGGGCACACCCGCCTCTATGGCGTCGTGCTCGAGAGGGACGGGCCAGGCGTCGTGTACGACTCGCTCGGGCTGGTGGGCGCCCGGGCCCGGCGCCTGTTGAACTTCGAGCCGGAGCACATCCGCCGCCAGATTGGGTGGCGCAATCCCGATCTCCTGGTGCTTGGCTTCGGGGGCAACGAGGCCACGGATCCCATCTCCGACTGGGGCCTGTACGAGCGCGATCTGCGGCGCGTCGTTCAGATCATGCGGGGCGGGACCCGGGTTGCATGTTTGCTCTTCGCTCCACTCGATCAAGGACGCAAGACCCGTCGCGGGCGCATCGAGACGGTGGCCAACCTGCCGCGCTTGGTCGAGGTCCAACGGAGCGCTGCCGCCGCCGAGGGCTGCGCGTTCTTCGACACCTTCCAGGCCATGGGCGGACCACGCTCGATTTGGCGCTGGTATCGTGCTCGGCCGAGGTTGGCGCTGAGCGACTTCCGCCACGCCACGCCCGCAGGCTACGAGAAGATCGGCGTGATGTTCCACAAGGCGCTGCTCAAGGGGTTTGCCGACTACCTGGCACGCCGCTGACCAATAGCTCGGTTTCCGCCCCGGCGCCTCAGGGCTTGTCGTAGCCCACGAGAAGCGCTCGAAACAGTGCGCCTCCCAGCTTCTCGTAGCCGGCACGCGTGAAGTGCACGTGGTCCCGCCTCCCCAGCGGCGGGTCTGCGAGCACCCAGCGAACCATGGACATGGGTCCTCCCATGAACCGCACCAGATCGAAAAAACCGCAGTGAAACTTGCGCGCGGCAGCGCGTTGCTCGGCCACCACCTGCCCCGTACGCGGCCTCGGGCCCCAGGTCCCGTCGGAACCCTTGCGAGGTCGGTCGGAGGGGCCGACAAGAAGGCAAGCGCTTTCGGGGAGCGCGTCCCGAACCCTGCGCAGGACCCGATGCAGCTGCGCTCGGTAGAGCCCGATGGGAACGACGTCGTCTCCACTTTCGTTCGTGCCGTACGCGAGCACGACCAGATCCGGGGCACGCCTCGCCAGGTGCTCCCGCACGAGTGCCTCGTTCCACAGCAGTTGATAGCGCGCGCGGGCCCCCGGAATCCCTACCGTGTCCACGATCACGCCGTGCCTGTCTCGTTCGACCGTCATCCCGTAGACGCGCACCGGGCCGTCGCCTCGGGCACGCAGGTGCACACGGTGCTCTGCGTCTGCCAGCTCGATCCGCGCGTAGTCCGTCTGCCAGCTCGTGGCGGCGGTGGACAGCAGGCCGACCGGTCTGCCGTCGACGCTCCACTCGAGGTGCCCGCCACCGGGTTGTTTGGCGTAGTACAGCTCCAGGACGCTGGCGTGGCCCGTCAGTACACCGTGGCTGCGCGTCCTCAGGCTGCAGTCTGCCGCCCCAGGCGCCTCCACGGCCACGCCAGCCAGGCCGAGCAGCCCCGCCGGTCCCGCGCGGTCGCTCTCGAGGTCATCGACGCGCACGCGCAGGCTTGTCCAACCGGAGGATGCTTCGTGCTCGATCAGGCTGTTGCGATAGTAACGCCACGGCTTGGCGGGCAGCACGAAGCCGGGTCCCGCCTCGCCGAAGCGCTGCTGCAGCCTGAGCCGAAGCTCACCCGTGAACAGGTCCGAGGCAACGTGCGAGGCCCCGTAGACCACGATCCTGGTCACGCCGTGACCCGTTTCCGCTCGGCGCAGCCCGTCGAAAAAAGCACGCGGGATGGGTCCGCTCCAGCCCTCGATTACCGCATCGGGCGCAGCGGCGGGACGGTCGAGCCCGATCGTGGAGCCGCTGTTCGGTTCTTTTGGCGCGGAACGGGCAGCAGGCCCGGAGCTCGGTGCCGGACCGCTCGGGGCCGCTGGGAACCCGTGCCCATCCAGAGTTTGCTTTCGCGAAGACGCGTGCTCGCGCCTGGTACCACGGATCACAAGTTCGGTCCGGGCTCCGGAACCGGCCCCAGGACTGGTGAGGACCGGCTCCGGAACCCGGATCGGCGACCAGTGTATCCGTGGACTACTTGTCGATTCAGGCACAACGGCCCGGAAACCCGGATCGAGTTTCCGGGCCGTTGTACCAGGCGTGTGCTCGGTGGCAGCCCCCTCCTGAGTCCCGATGCCGCCGGCTGTGCTGTGGGCGCCGCTCGCGCAGCCGCAGGCGAATAGGACGGGCACCACGCGCGCGCAGCCCGAGGCGAAGAGGACAGCCGCCATGCCCTGGGTAGGAAAGGTGCTCAAAAAGGATGCCCAACAGACCTCAAGCAGTCCATCCCGATACTCCACGCCTGGGGCAGAGAAGTAAAAAAAGCCGACCGGAAGCACGGCCAGTTGCACACATCCATGGCGATGGGGTAGTCGTTGCTGCCAACTTGTGCACAATCCTGTCCTCAGGGAACGCAGACGCTGGCGGCTGCGCACGTTGTGTGACAGAATTCGCTCGTCTGGCTTGAACTCGTCTGGTTTGAATTGGCTCACCCCATCGCTTGAGCGACACGACCCCCAACAGTTGTCGGATGTATGGAGGCGGTATGGCACGCGTCACAATTCCCTGGATGCCGATCGCGGTAGCCTCAATGGCCGTCGTCTTGGGCTGCACCAGCTCGTCGGATAGTCGGCGCTCTGGCTCGGGTGTGATCACGCCACCCGGGCAGGCTTGTCTGATGGGTGGAGCGGGCTGCGGTCAGATGTGCGGCGGTAGCAGCGGTGCTTGCCCCGCAGGTTTGTATTGCGGTCCCAACAACGCCTGCACCAAGGACTGCGACCAGGGCAAGCTTTGCCTCGACGGCCAGATGTGCCTGACCAACGGCCGTTGTCCCAGGCCGCTGCCCGGCGCGAATCCACAAGGCACCGCCACCGGGGCCATGGGCTTCGATGGCGGCCGGGTCGGCACCGGTTCACCCGGGGCGCCTGGCCAGTGCCACGCCGTGGCCGTGAACGCGACCCACGTCGCACCGATCGTGGTGGCGATCGTCGATCAGAGCGGCAGCATGGGGGATCCCCTCAGCGAGAACATCAACAGAACACGCTGGGACATCCTGCGCAACGAGCTGGTGGGCCCCGTAATGCTTGCGCATCCCAACATGCCTGTGAACCGCAGCCTGTTCAACGAGTTCGCCAGCACCGTGCAGTTTGCGCTGCAGATGTACACGGACGATCGTTACACGGATGGTTGTCCCGACTTGGTGTGGATGCCCCCGCAGATCAACCAGTACCTGCCCCTGCACGACGAGTACGTCAAGCATAGTCCAAGCGGAAGTACGCCGACTGCCGAGGCGCTGCGGGACTCGATCGAGAAGATGATGATGCTCGGCTACATTGGTGCTTTTGGTCCGGACGTCATGCAGCATCCGGTGTTGTTCCTGCTGGCCACGGACGGAGCCCCTCACTCCTGTCTGCTCAACCTGCCGAGATGCGACCCGAACCCCATGCCTCCGCTGGTGCCTGTGCTTCCGACTCCGACCGAACCATGCCGGTGCGGCTGGGGCGCCACTCAGGGGCCGCCAGGCTGTACCATGGTCGAGGAGCCCAACACGACCGAGGTGGAGACCGAAGTGGAGCGGGCGTTCTCGCTCGGCATTACTACTTTCGTGATCGAGCTGGCCGGTCCGGATGATCCGCGGCGGACCGCGCACTTGAAGCGGGTAGCCAACATCGGTGCGGGCCTGCCCGCCGGTAACCCCAGGCCCAAGAACTACTTCAACCCGCTTCACGACGCGGCCCTACGCAAGGCGCTGCACGGCATCGTGGGCAACGCGGTCACGTGCCAGATCAAGCTGGACGGAACCGTGGTTTCCCAGAACCCCTGCGAGGGCACCGTGATCCTGAACGGCCAGATGCTGACCTGCAACGATCCCAATGGCTGGGTGCTTACCGGCCCCAGCACGGTGACCGTGAACGGCACGGCATGCGATACGCTCAAGAAGGGCGGCGCTGTGGTTGATGTGTCGTTTCCCTGCGGCGCAGTGCTCCTGTAGTTCCTGTCCAGACTCGCGCCAGGGCGGCTTACGTTCTCGAGAAAATCCTCGCTAGCCCCGGCATCTCCCGCTATGCAGCGAAACGCAGCACTAGGTCTTGTGTGGTAACCGTTCAGGCCCCTGGGAGTCGGGTTTTCAGGCGGTTTTCTGGGCGAGCGCGCCCGCAGGAATCGCCCGAGGAGTACTGTGCGGCTGCGGTTCAGATCAGCTGCGGCGCAGGGCGAGGCCGAGGACGAAAGCCGCCCAGAAAGCCGCCTGGGAAGACGTCGTCGAGACGAAGACCCCGGTGAACGGTTACGTCTTGTGGGGCCGATCGAGCCGTAGAAGAAGCTGGCGCGCCTCTCGGGCGCCGCGTTGCTGGCTGTCTCGTGCCGCGAGGAGCAGGCCGCGCTCGTTGATGGCTGCGAGCGCCTCTGCCGCGAGTCTACGCAGCTCCGGATCGTCCGAAGACGTCAGGGTCCCGTAGATGCGCTCGCGTATGGCGCGCGCGGACAAGCCGCCGGGGCCGTCCCAGCCCGCCGCCAGGCGACTCGTGAAGCCCAGCCAAGCGTAGGAATACGAAGCCTCTTCGTCGCCGTGTCTGAGGATCTCGGCGACACGCAGGCGCCGCCACACCTGTCCGGATTCGAACATGCCTTCCGCGATGAGGTTGTAGTTATCGTGCTCGTTGCTGTTCACGGACATGTTCAGGACCTCGCGCAGATCTCGGTCTTTTGCGAGGTGGGCGACGAGCCTCCTTGCGGCTGCTTCGCCCGCCCCAAGTACGACGGCGTAGGCAGCGTCGACGCGGGTCTCCTTGCGATCGAGCATCGCGATCAGTCTCGCATCGTTGTCAGGGTCCGAAGCGTAGCCGATGGCCAGTGCGGCTGCTTTCCTCACCGAGCTCGGCGTTTCGGGCGTGAAGAGCGAGAACAGCTCCTTGGCCATGGATCGATCGGGCTTCTGCCACAACCCTTGCA
The DNA here is from genome assembly GCA_022361155.1 of Pseudomonadota bacterium. Classification (NCBI taxonomy): domain Bacteria; kingdom Pseudomonadati; phylum Pseudomonadota; species Pseudomonadota bacterium. Next base: position 5,094 of record JAKSBK010000514.1, on the reverse strand, counting down.
CGTACGCGCGCCGTATACCCTCAGCCAACGTGGCATCTGTGATTTTCTGCAGGATGGTCGCCCGGAGTGCATCGTCGGCGATCAGGCCGAGCGTCTGACCCGCCTGCCTGCGCAGGCGAAAGTCGTCCTCGGGGTCCTCGATGATCGTCACAAGGCTGCTGATAGCCTTGGGGTCGGGCTTGCCAAAGTAGGCGAGCCCGACGATTGCGGCGCGCCGGGTCAGGAAAGCCATCTCGTTGGCCACGCTGGGTCTTGAGAAGTCGATGTCGGGGTCGCGTGGGAGCATCCTCACAAGCGTCGCGTAGGCTTTTGGGTAGGGTATTTGCCCCAAGGCCTTGGCGGCAGCCGCGACGTCGTCGCCTCCGAGCTCCTTCTGGATCACAGGGCCCGCCTGCAGCGCCCGGCAGGCCCCGAGGGCTCGCAAGATCGAGGCTTTGCGTCCCGGGAAGCCCTTGAGCAGCGCGAGCAGTCCCGTGGCTGCTTCCGGACGTCCAAGTTCGCGCAGGGCGTCGATGGCGTCTTGGCCCACGGTATCGTCCTCGTCCTTGGCGAGCTCGAGCAGGATCGCTACAGCGCGCGGATCGCCAAGCTCGGCCAGGCCATGCGCGGCCTCGACACGCACGTCAGGGTCCTGCTCATCAACGAGCTGCGCCAGCGCGCCGGCTGCTCTTGGATCGTGGGTCGCCCGCAGAATGGCCACCAGATCCCGCTTGTCCTCGATCGATCTCGCCGCTTCGAGCAGCGCTGCGATGTTGGGAGCGGCCGCCGACTTCTTCAGTGCATCGAGGACACTAGGTCGCAATTCGGGACGGGTCCGCAGCAAGTCGAACAGGGGCTGCGACACATGCGGGTCACCAGTGCGCGCCAAACCCGCGGCTGCCGCTCTCACAACCTGCGGGCTTTCCTTGCTGTTCTTGATCATGCGTGTCAGGGGCGCGATGACCGCCGGCGATGCAATCTCGGCCAGGGCCGTCGCGACCAAGGCCCGCACGGATTCTTCCGGGTGTGCGGTAAGTGCGGATGAGCCGAGCTTGTGCACGCCAAACACCGTGGCGACGACGCGGGCGTCGAAATCGGGTTGCGCCTGCAGGAGCCCCTTGGTGAATTCCGACAAGATGGCATCCGTGGCGGCCTGCTCGCGTAGAACCGCCAACGCCCACACCACCTGGGGCCGATCACGTTCGTCGGTGTGGGGCAGGACTGCCAACAGCTTCGGCTTGGCTTCGTCGGCGGCAGGGGAACCGATCCGCGCCAGCGCCAGCGCCGCCGCGCGCCGGACCACGCCCCCTTCATCGAGCGCGCGAATCAGCAGCGGCGTGGCCTCGGCATCCCGAAAGTGACCGAGGTTGCGGATGATGCGCTCCTGTACGTCGTCGTAGTCGTTCTTGTGCAGCTCGGCTCGCAGCATGGCCAGCATCCTGCCGCGGTCCGCTTCCTCGCCGGCAGCCATCACACCGTCCATGCGGCGTTCATAGGCCTCGCTGCGCTGGTAGTACATGAAAGCCAGAGCGCCGATCCCGCCGACGAACGCGAACGCAAGGAGCCTGCCCATCGGCGAAGTGCGCCGCTTGATCTGCTTCAGTGCGGCATCATCGTCATCCAACATCGGTTTCCTCCCAGCCTCATGTGTGTGGGCCGCTTCCACGGTACACATCACCGCGGACCGCGCGCTTCGCGGCATCGCGAGGGTCGATGCACGATACCCAACGACAGCATCAGGCCGCAACGCACGATTACGAGGCAGGGACGCACAGCCTGCCTTCGCCAGGCACAAGCGGCGCGGAAGCGATGTCTGTTGACTCCGGTAACATACTGATTATACTGGCACATTCATCGAGCAGGCCCCGGGTCAAGACGATGACGGGCACGGGCGGCAGCTCCCGAATGTCTGCGCTGTGGTGGCGTGGCTGCAGGCGCCCCGTGTTGGGTGTGAGCGATCCTAGCTGATGACCAAGTCAGAGCTCATCGAAGCAGTTGCACAACGCACCAAGATCACCAAGGGCAGGGCGGAGGTGGTGGTTAATTGCATCTTTGACGCCATGACGGCATCGCTGGAGCGCGGGGAGGGGATCGAGATCCGAGGATTCGGGTCGTTCACCGTGCGCGAGTACATGCCCTACGACGGTCGCAACCCACGCACGGGTCGCGCGGTCGCCGTACCCGAAAAGCGATTGCCGTTTTTCAAGGTCGGCAAGGAGCTCAAGGCCCTTGTCGACGGGTCGGCCGTCGGGTCAAGCTCGGTCCAGACCCCCGCGCGATCGGCGATCCAGGAGCAACCGCCGATCGCCAGCGAAGATCGGACGGCTCGGCTGCCCGAGAGGGAGTGAAGCCGAGGGCCTGGGGCCCGGGCCCTAGACCTGGCCCAGCCGCAAGATCTGAGGGATCAGATCGTGGCCACGATCGATCTTCGCGAGCAGGGCCTCGGATGGCGTCTGCCCGTGCTGGAGCAACTCGCGGACTCGCTCGAGGTGGACCGTTTCGTCGCTTCGTTCGCGGTTCAGATGGGACTGACGCCGCAGTCCAGCTACCGCGATCTCGCATACTTGCAGCGCCCACTCGAGCACCGGTCGCTTTGCCAGGACCGCGCGCAATCCTTGGCGAGCGATCGCCGGCCTGGCGCGTTGCACCGTGTCGTGGTCGAGCGGGGCCACCAGCCGCTCGAGCTGCTCGCACGACGGTGTGTCGTAGAGCAGCCCCTTCCACAATGCCGGAATGGCACAGACCATGGGTTGCGACTGTCCATCCGCGCCTCTGACTTCCAGCGTCTGCTTGAGGCGTACTTCCGGAAACAGGCTGTTCAGGTGAGCCTCCCAGTCCGGCAACGTCGCCTGCAGCCCCTGCCAGCCATCGTGCATGAACCTGCGAAACGTCAAGCCGGCGCTGGGGTAGAGGCGCTCGCCACGCTTGACCAGGAACATCGGCACATCCAGGGCCCATTCCACATAGCTGCGAAAACTGGCGGTCGCCTCCCAGGCAAACGGCAGCAAGCCGGTACGATCCGGATCCACATCGAGCCAGACCTGCGCCCGTTCGCTGCAATGGCTGCCGATGCGCCCCTCCACAAAGGGACTGTTCGCGAACATGGCCGTCACGATGGGCTGTGCCGCCAGCGCCAAGCGTAGCTTGCGCATCGCGTCGCGCTCGCTCGAGTAGTCCAGGTTCGCCTGCACCGTGCAGGTTCTGCGCATCATGTCCAGGGCGCGGCTGCCCCGCGTTGGCAGGTACTCGCGCATCACCTGGTAGCGCAGCTTGGGCACCCAAGGCAGCTGATCGGGCGTCGCCACAGGATGATAGCCGAGTCCAAGCCAAACCACATTCGAGGGCTCCGACACGTCGCGCAGCTCGGTCATGTGGTTGCGGAGCTCGGCGCAGGTCTGGTGGATCGAGCCCAGTGGAGCGCCCGACAGCTCGAGCTGCGCTCCTGGCTCCAGCGTGATGGACGCATCACCACGTCGCAGCGCTATCACGTCTCCGCCCGCGTATTCGCGCTCCTCGAACCAGCCGTGGCGCGTAACGAGCTGCTGCAGGATGGCACGCACTCCGTGCGTCCCGTCGTACGCTGCCGGCCGGCCCGTTGCCGCATCGACGCCGAACTTCTCCGCTTCGGTTCCGACTCTCCAGCGTGCGCGCGGTTTGCAAGCCGCGTACAGCGGCGCGAGCAGGCTGTCGAGGTCCTCGATGGGCGGGGGCAGTGCGGGTTGCAACGTGGGCTCCTTTTTCACTCTTGTCGCGGCGCGCCCGTATCCTGCGGGCCGACCAGCTGTAGCGCAAAGACCTGCGGTCGTTACGGGTGCGGGCGATCTGCGTTGCGGCATTCTTGCACGATTGACACCGTTTCGAGGTCGTAGGTATAGTTGCACCCTTAATGCTCGGAGACTGGCCGCGCGCTGCCTGTGGTTCGCGGTCGGTAAGAAGCGGGGACACGCTCGCGTGTCGCGGATGACCCGGTACTGGCCCGGCGGTGTTCGGACTGATCCTTAGAAGGAAGGGCACCCGAGTTTCTGGCAGGAGGTGAATCATGAGGAAGCGGACACGGACCGGCGTCCTGATCGTTGCGGTCACGGTGGGCTGTGCGGTGCTAGGCGGGTGCCATGCGGACGAGAACGATCCGAAGGGGCTCGCGGAGGAGCTCGCCGATCCCGTGCGCCGTGAGTGGGCGATAGGCCACCTACAGCGCATATTCGGCCAGAGGCTCGGCGAGGCCAAAGGGAATCGGGAAGCGGCTCCGATCGTGGAGTTCAACGAGGTGACGCATCAGCACCTTACGAAGGTGTATATCGAGCATCCGGAGGACTCCAGCAACGGCTACCGCATCGTTCAGCTGATGTCTGAGATGCGTGATCCGCGTACCCTGCCGGCGCTCTTGGAGGCTCTCAAGTGGCGCACGGAGGTCAGTGAGAACCACGCGATAGCGGCTGCAAAAACGTTGCGCCAGATCGAGATCCCCGACGAGAAAAGGGCAGCGGTCGTAGAAGCCGTGGCGGGCTCGCTTTCGCGCGTTGACGGCAAACGTGGTGCGGACAACCGCATGCGCAAGGCTTTCATCGAAGCACTGGGTGACCTGGGAGACCAGCGTGCGACGAAGGTGCTCATCGAGGTGGCTACCAGGCAGGACGAGGCGCAGAATTTCCTGTTCAACCTGCTCGCGGCACGCCAGCTCGCACGGCTACGCGACCCCGCTGCGATCGAGCCCATGATCCGGGCGCTCTACTTGTTTGCGCCCAACAACCCGGCCATGCGCATGAACGACGCTGCTTCCAGTGTACTGGTCGCGATCGGCCGGCCCGCGCTCGCGCCGCTGCTGGAGTTGCTCAAGGGTAACAACAAGGCGGCGAACAAGATCGCCGCGCAGTACATCGCGGCGATTCGCGAGCGAGATCCCAATGCTGCGGCCACCATGGATGCGGGCGCCATCGTGGGATACGAAGCAACGTTCACGTTGGGCAAGCTCGGTTACCGCGAGGCCATGGATGCGTTGCTCGCCGAAACGAAGGTCAAACACGAAGGTCGTAGGAATGCCGCCGCGATCGCGCTGGTTAGTCTGAATCGTTCGGATGCGGACACGGCCAAGGTGGTGGGAGCGATCAAGCGCTG
>JAKSBK010000513.1 GCA_022361155.1 Pseudomonadota bacterium | reverse complement strand
TTCGAAGCGGGACGAATAGACTCCGCCGACTATTTCTTTTCGCGGGCCCTTGACCATTCACGCTCAATCGGGGCTCTGGCAGAGGAGCTAGACCTCAGTATGAGCTACTTGGGACTCTTAGAAAAACAAAAACGCTTCGTGGCATTTTTAGAGCTATCGGAGAAAGGAGGTGAAATCGCGAGGAAATTGAGAGATCGCGCCGCTTTGCAACATTTTACCTTCCAATCGGCCCGAGCGGCGCAAGTTATAGGGGATTATGGCCGTGCTTTCGATTTCTTTAATCAGTGCATTCAGCTAGCCGACAGCTTGGCAAGCGCCGAATTGACTGCCGCCGCGCTCTTGCAAATGGCGCGACTAACACTTAAGGGACCCTCGACGCAAGCTGCCAGTGACTACCTCTTGAGAGGTCTGGATTTCGCCATAAAAAACAACTTGGAAGATATCCGATACCAATATATGCTAAGCGTCGCCGATCTACACAAAAGTCGGGGGGATGCTCACTCTGCCAAGACGAATTATGAGCAGGTGCTGAGATTTGCCCAACGAACTAGACAATACCAGCTAGTCGAAACTTGTTTTACAAGACTCTCTCATCTTTACTTGCGCGAGTCGGCAGATCTGCAAAAGGCGCAATATTACCTCTCTTTAGCAGATGCGCTTGCCCGACAAACCTTGCAGCCGCAATACGCTGCAACGAATCGTTGGATGCAGGGCAAGATTGCCCTGATGCAGGGTGAGATTGAGCGCGCCGAGACATATTTTCTCGATGCCATTCAACTTGGAAAGGACGCCGGCGTCTATTCGGCCGTGTTGGCCGGGAATGCGGGTCTGATTCAAACCTACTCACGAGCTGGATTTAGCGACCTGGCCAACGCGAGAATCGATACGACGTTAAGCTACCTGGAGTCACATGGCCAACTCTGCTTTGACCCCAATACTGATGAGTATTGGGACTTATATAAAGACCTGTTCGGTCCTGCTATTGAGGCACTCTCGAAGAGCGGCAATCTTTCGACTATATTCGATGCGTTCGAAAAGTATAAGGCCATAGAGCATCAAAGGTCGGTGTTTCATTTAAAATACCGAAAAGGAGTCCTTGGCTTGGACTCGAAGCAAACGTCATTGGACCTGAACGATGATATAATTCGCGAGAAATGGCAAAACATCTGGGAGCTCTGGAAAAAAGAACGGGGCGACAATTCGAGTGAGGTCCAAAAGATCCGAGATGAAATTCGGCAGACCTTCGGCTCACGAAAAGAGAGGCGTTTGTCCCTTGCCGGCGCCCCTTTGCTTGCCAGCCTGCATACGCCGCTGACTGAGTCGATCTACACTGTTCGTGAGAAACTACAAACTACGGGTGATGTCTTTCTTCACTATCTTGTCGGTGATGAGTCCACCAATATCTTGCTT
>JAKSBK010000512.1 GCA_022361155.1 Pseudomonadota bacterium | reverse complement strand
GGCCGGTCAGCCTAACATCATCGCGACTCCGGCGGATCGAGTCCGGCGTTGGGAAGCCTGCCTGCTAGGTGTGGACTGGGACGGGCCGCTCGTGAGCGGCGAGCGTTTCAAGATCGAGGAAGTGCTTGGCGAGCCGGTACCGGACCCTGATCTCAACATGGCGAGCTCGTGCGACCCGTGCGCGGCGCACCACGCCATCGGCGACCCCCCGCAGCACACTGTTGCCGGGACGACAGACCAGTTCCTTTGCAACGAATGCCTTCCAAGGCAGGTCGCGCAGGGCCGAATCTGTGTAGACTGCCCCTTCAACCTACGAGCCAATCACGCCACGGACACCTGCGAATGCTGTCCTCCAGGTCAGATCCTCAGTTCCACAGGAAACAACATGTGTGAAGGATGTCCTCTTGGGCAGGGCGGTGACTGTTCCAACAACGCTTGTGTGTGGTGCCCTGCGGATCGAGAGCTGGATGTAACGCCTTTGAATGATAAGTGTCCTGCGGCCCGCAGCTTTCGCTCCGATGCCAGCCAGCCCGACCAGCTTGTCTGTCCGGACGTCTGGATCGAACTCCAGAATCTTGACGCGATCGCCGGCAAGCAGCAACTCGAGATCTCGGCGGACGCGACGGAAACCGGTTCGCTCGACGAAGCCACGTGCCTCGCCACCACGATCGGCTACGACATCATGCGCCCGGACGGCTCGGGAGGCTGGCAAACCCTGAACAGTAGGGTGGGCTCCGGCGTCTTCGGCGCGATCGGTTGCAGCTTCAACGTCGCGGACATCCTGCCGACTTCCACGCTCCCGACGGCGCCCGATGATCAATTACGGGTGCGCATTCGTCCCCCAACAGGAGGCAGCTCCGCGACCCACACCGTTCTCAGCGTCGTAACTGACATCGAATTCTGCGGTCCGCTGTGATCGTCGATATGCACGGCGGGGAGCAGCGCCGGTTTCTAGCGTTGGCGATGGTGGGGTTGCTGTCTCTTGGCATCGGTGCTGGCTGCTGGGGCCGACCTTGTATCGATTGGGGACTAGATGGTGGCGAACAGTTTCTCATCACGTTCGTATCGGGGGCTCGGACCTGCTTTGAGGCCTCTGTGAGTCCGTTGATTGATTTCAGGCCGGGCGATTCGTTCGTGCTCACGGTAGGTGCTCCAAACCCAGATTGCCGGGGACCGAACAGGATATTCGATGTAACGCCGCCAGAGCAACTCCGACCGCCCCTCAGCTGGTGCCAGATCGGTCTTGTAGTGCTGAGTTGCGGCGGTACCGATCTGGCTGGATGTCCAACCTCATGGAGGGGCCAGCCTCAGGATGGAACCATTGACCGCACGACGACCGTTGCCAATGGCCTAACCTATCGAGTCGTGGAAGAGTCGGTCTGTGGCGGCTTCTCCTACCGGTGCTTCGAATGGGACATCACCGCACAGCGCATCAATTCTGAATCTCCCTAAATGCCCAACGACGAAGCCGCCCTGAATTAAAATCAATCTGGGGAGGGCGGCATGGAGACTGAGCCAAAGCGCTCAACCAGTTCGCTATCCTTTTCGAAAGATCGCTTAGCGTAATTGACGATGACTGAGGGACGGTCGCTGACCCCGACGCTACGGGCCCGTTCGGGCAACGAAAACGTCGCGTTCCCCAGCACTCACTAGAGTGCCGCCTCCAGAATCTACCGCATTGCTAAAATGCCCCGTGAACAAGGCGCTACCGGCGACGTCTGCGGTTATACTCCAGCCTTGGTCGCCACCAATCCCACCGATGCGCGCGCTCCACTGATGGCTGCCGTCCGCGGCAAATCTGACGACGAAGAGGTCTTCAGCGCCCGCACTCGTGAGAACCCCGCCTCCAAAATCCACTGCCTCGCTGAAGTACCCTGTGAATAGGATACTCCCCGCACTGTCCGTTGCTAGAGCGTTCCCACGATCTGGACCTACGCCCCCAAAGGGCTTGCTCCAAAGGTGGCTACCGTCAGAGGCAAACTTCGCAACGAACGTGTCACGGTCTCCTGCGCTGAGAAGGCCACCCCCTCCGAAATCCACGGCCTCAGAGAACGCCCCTGTGAGTACAACGCTGCCTCCGAGGTCCGTTGCGAGCCCCCAACCAAAGTCGAAGTTGGCACCCCCAAAGAGTTTACTCCATAAGTAGCTGCCGGAAGGAGAGAACTTGGCCACGAAGATGTCGCTCTTACCTGCGGGGGTGAGTACACCACCTCCGAAATCTGCCATGCCGGCCACATCGCCTGTAAGCACAACATTGCCTGCACCATCCGCTACCACATCCCAGCTCGCGTCGTGCGCGGCGCTCCCGAAACCTCGGCTCCACAAGTGCTCGCCGTTAGGCGCAAACTTGGCGACAAAGATGTCGTTCCCGCCTGCGCTTGTCACGTTCCCGCCACCGAAATCTGCGGTACCCGTGAAATACCCGCTGACTATGACGTTCCCCGCACCGTCGGCTGCGATCCCCCAGCCCAGGTCGCCCAGCGTGCTTCCAAAACGCTTGCTCCACAGGTGGCCGCCATCCGGAGAAAATTTGGCGACGAAGACATCCCGATCTCCGGCGCTCGTGAGCCTCCCGCCCCCAAAATCGACGCTGGTTCCGAACGCCCCGGTAACCAGGACATTGCCTGCAGCGTCCGTGGCAACGCTCCCGCCGTAGTCGGTCTCACCCGTACCTCCGAAACGCTTGCTCCAAAGATGGGTGCCGGCCGGAGCGAACTTCGCCACAAAAATGCTCCTGCCTGGCCCCGTGAGGTCGCCACCTCCAAAGTCCACCGTGCCAGTGAAATACCCCGTAAGTACGATGTTGCCCGCAGGGTCCACCGCCACGTCGATGCCCACATCGCGACCCGTACTCCCGAAGCGCTTGCTCCACGGCCCGCCGACTACACCCGCGCCGCCTAGGCCTGCCATCCCCGCCGTGCCGCCAATAGCGCCTGACGTGCCTCCCGTCCCTGCCGCGCCGCCGCCTCCGCTCGCCGGGCCTCCTGGGTCGCCCGCCCCGACGCCACCCGCGCTACTCGACTTGAGGCCGCACCCCGCAAGCGCGAGGAACGCTACCATCGACAGGCTCCCTCGCCCCATCATGCTTGCCAGCATGCCATCGCTGAGTTGACGAAGCAATCTGGCGGGAGCCCACATGATGCACGACACCAAGCCTCACAGGGCGTCACATCCGGGCCGGCCCCACAACCGATGGTGCCTCTGTCAGTCCCGCGTTCTGGGCATCCCCACACCCTTGCTGTAAGAGGTAACTGCAACTTGAACGGTTGCCTTCATATCGACCGGCGCCTAGCCTGGGTGACGCTCACCTTGGCCGTCGCGTGCAGTGTCGCGGCGTCGACGGCAGCGATCGGTCAAGAGCCCCGGAAGCGACGCTGGTTGGACACCGAGATTCCTATCCACGTGGCGACGGGACAGCTGCCGGCGGGTGTGACCGCGACGGAGTTCATCGAAGCTGTCCGGGCAGCCGCAGGCCGTTGGAGCTTTCCAGCGGTCCCGTGCACTTCCATCAAGCTACGGGTAGTGCCCGAGCCGCGTCGTACTGCATCGCGCGAGGATGGCACAAGCCTCG
>JAKSBK010000511.1 GCA_022361155.1 Pseudomonadota bacterium | reverse complement strand
TTGCATATCGGCTGCGTACCGAATTTCTGCGGCATCGAGGGCGTCTATCCGGCCGACCTGGGCGCGGCGATGGTGAACGACAGGACCAAGGGCGAACGCATCACAATCCGCGGCCAGGTGCTCGACGGCACAGGCACGGCGCTCAAGGACGCGCTGATCGAAATCTGGCAGGCGGACGCGGCAGGGCTCTACCCGGCGCGAAATGAGACGCGCGGCAAGCCCGATCCCAACTTCACCGGCTGGGGCCGCAGCCCCGGCGACATGGCGACCGGCGAGTTCGTGTTCGAAACCGTCAAGCCCGGCCAGGTGCCCTTCCCCGACGGTCGAATGCAGGCGCCGCACATCACGTTCTGGGTGGTCGCGCGCGGCATCAATGTCGGTTTGCACACGCGCATGTATTTCCCCGACGAGGCCGACGCCAACGCGCAGGACCCGCTGCTCACGCGCATCGAGCACCAGGTGCGCGTGCCTACGCTGATCGCGGAGCGCACGGGCAAGGGCGAATACCGTTTCGACATCCGCCTGCAGGGCGAAGGCGAGACCATCTTTTTCGATATCTGATCAGCGGGCGACGAACTGACCATGGGCCAATTCATGGAACTCGGCGAAGCGGTGGCGAAGTTCGTCACCGACGGGCAGATGATCGCGCTGGAAGGGTTCACCCACCTGATCCCGCACGCCGCCGGCCACGAGATCATCCGCCAGGGCCGCAGGGAGTTGACCGTGGCGCGCATGACGCCGGACATCGTGTACGACCAGATGATCGGCATGGGCTGCGTCAGGAAAGTGATCTTCTCGTTCGCCGGCAATCCCGGCGTGGGGCCGCTGCGGCGGCTGCGCGACGCGCTGGAAAACGGCTATCCGCGCCAGATCGAGATCGAGGAACACTCGCACGCGGCGATGGCGAATGCCTACGAAGCCGGCGCGGCGGGCCTGCCTTGTGCGGTCTTTCGCGGCTATCGGGGTGTTCAACTGCCCGAGGTCAATTCCAACATCAGACAGGTCACCTGTCCGTTC
>JAKSBK010000510.1 GCA_022361155.1 Pseudomonadota bacterium | reverse complement strand
GGGCCCGCGGAAGAATAACTCATCCATTTCGCCGGTTCTGACCACCGCTGGCTATGTTGCTGCTCCTCCAAGTATCCCCAATACTCCTCGTCGTCGCGCCTCGCCAGCGGCGCCCAGTCCTCACCGAAACACACGAGTTATTCTTCCGCGGGCCCTAAGGATTCAGGGATCGGTGAATCCGACCCACGGAGGATGAGATGGTCGAGCCGGACCTCGTGTTGGCAAGGCTGCGCGAAGCGTTCCCCGAAGCCGAGAAGATCGAGCTCAAGGATTTGACTGGCACGAAGGACCACTATCAGGCGCTGATCGTGTCGAACGTTTTCGCTGGCAAGCCCAGAGTGGCGCAGCATCAGCTCGTCTACGCGGCGCTCGGCGAGCTCATGGCGGGTCCCGTGCACGCCCTGGCCCTGAGAACCTGCACACCCGAGGCGTGGGCGAGCAAATAGGCTAGAGCGTGGACACACAATCCGAGACCGCCGCGCCCGAGCCGCTCAGGGGCAGCGGCGAACGCTACGGTTTCGTGGATCTAGCGCAGAGCCGGTCCGTTGTGCTCGAGGCGATCATGCGCAGCGCTCAGGCGCCGCGCCTCGAGCAGCTGACAGGTTGGGAATTCAACGGCCTCAATACTGCGAGCGTGACCAAGCCGCTCGGCATCAGGAAATTCAAGAAGGGCTTCTACCGAGGACCGGCGCGCGTGCCCCATGGACCGGACCCCTACGTTCAGGGTTACAACCTGGCCGTGCGGCAAAACGCCCTACAAGCTCCCCACATTCCCCGGTCGAGCGATCGCCCTAGACGTTTCGGCTTCTATCGCGTTCACCGGGTGGTACCTGGCTCGCGCGACGATCTGTACTCCAACGCGCTGCTGCTCGACTACGGCCTTGGAGGCAACGGTCCACGACCCGAGCGTTTCTTGCGTGACTACCTGGTTCAGGTCTACGCAGACGACCCGAATCTGCTGCTCGGAAAGGCCTACGTGGCGGCCGGGCCGAAGCGTCTCGCGGTCAGCTTCTTCGCGCTTGAGCGCAGTAATCCGCACGACTTCACGGGCTAGTACAACGGTCCGGAAATTCGATCCGAGTTTCCGGGCTGTTGTGCCTGAATCGACAAGGAGTCCATGAATGCACCGGTGGCCGGACCGAATTTGTGATTCGTGGTACTAGTGCCTCGCCACAGGAATCCTGGTTGGTTGGGGCCTGCAGTGGGGCTCGCTGGCAAGGCGGACCGACGAAGACTGCGGTTCATTTCGATGCGGTGCAGCGCATATTCGAGGAGGTCCCAACGCCGCCAGCGGGC
>JAKSBK010000509.1 GCA_022361155.1 Pseudomonadota bacterium | reverse complement strand
TTCGCAGTCCCACGCAGCGCTGCACGTTCAGCGCTTGGGTTCGTGTACCTTTCCCGCGCCGTTGTGCGGCTCTCCCACACCAGCGGCCCGTAGAGACGCCAAAGAGCCCGACCGGTGACCGTGGGCTCCAGCTGCTGGCCGCACCCGCCGCACCGCCCGCGGATATCCCCAAGCCTCAACGCGGGTCAGGTCGCCGGCGACCGGGCCGCAAACCAGGCGACGGGAGTGGGTTTTGGAACGGGCACGAGCCAGGATTTGGATCGGGCAGCGGCATCCCGGCCTATTCACGCCGGACGCGTGCCATGTCGATCTCGCGGCGTATTCCCTGAACCGTGACTGCCGCAGAGTCGGGGTTGACGCCGTCCGGCAGCGTGAATACCACCTCAAGCGTGCTCCCTTCCGAGTCCGCGCTCACCGTGATCGGAAGGAGCCCGGTCGAACGACCCTGCAGCCGGACCTGCGCGTAGTTGGACGGGTCGAGCCGCGCATCGCCATCGGTCAGCTTGCCAGGCACCATGAACCAGAAGCCTTCATGGCTGCGGGCACCCAGGTAGCCGAGCATCGAGCGGCCCTGTGGCCTTGTCCGCTTTGGGGCAAGTCCCGACCACATCGTGTAGCGGAACGTTGCCTCGTACAGCTTTCCGTACTGCCAGTCGCTTATCCAGTGCTCGTAGCAGGGGGTCATCAATTCGTGCCACTCGCCCACGTTCATCAGCTGGTTGGTGCTGAAGCGATAGCCTTGAACGCCGATTGAGCCGTCTTCGTAGGGAAAATCCCAGACGAGCGGGTGGGCTTGACCCCCGCACCCGATATGCCGACTGCCGTGGTGGTGAGCAACGACGTGCGCGGTCAAATCGAGCCGACCATCGATCGCGTTAGGAAACGTCACGGTGTCGCCAGCAGCGGCACCGGCAGCGTAGGTCACGGTGTAGTTCGTATAGGCAATGCCCAGCGTGCGGCAGGGGTCGTTGCGCAGCTGCGGGCGTCCGATCGTGCCTTCAGCGCGCTGCAGGCGGGTCTCCATTCGGTTCACCACGAGGTGGTAGAACACGCCAGGCCGCGCCCCGTCGGCGGTACAGACTTCCCGCAGCTTGGCCCAAAAAGGCGCGGCATCGCTGGCCCCTGCGCCACCCGGTACGTGCACGGGCTGGCGCAAATCGATCATCACCTTCTGCACGGGGTCCGCCGAATGGCTGAGCTCGATGCTATTCGGAAGCTGCGCTTCTTTGGCGGCTTATGGCGGGACCGAGCCCGAGTCCGAACTGCGATACGAAGGCCGAAGTCGAGGTCCGATTCGGAGTCCGAGGTCCCGATATTCGGAGGCGGAGGTCGGGCTGGGTCGCGCTCGCACATCGACATCGGGTTAGGCGCGGCAGTGGGCCCCGCGTCGCGGCCCGACCTGAGGAATCGCTAAAATCGTCGTCATTTCAAGTACTTGTATCGCAGCAACGGGTTGGACCGTGGCAAGAGTGCGCCACCAGGCCAGCCTTGGGCTGGTCCCGCACAACCTGAACCACTATCATGCCCTGCCCTCGCGGGGCTTGCCGCTCGACTTCGGCAAGAGGCTCGGGATCGTTGCAGCATTTCGGCGACCCGGCACCCAGAGCGAGGCTCCTAGGACGCAGGGATGGCCAACATCAAGGATATCAGCCGGCAACGACCTAGCTCGATGCCTTACCAGAAGTACGCAGCGTACCCGTACGCGCCGTCACTGAAGGACCGCACGTGGCCTGACGTGACGATTCGATCCGCGCCGCTCTGGTGTTCCGTCGATCTGCGCGATGGTAACCAGGCGCTCATCAATCCGATGGACATAGCTCGCAAGCGTTGCATGTTCGAGTCGCTGGTCGCGATGGGATTCAAGGAGATCGAGGTCGGGTTCCCTTCGGCATCCAAGCCCGACTTTGATTTCTGCCGGATGCTGATCGAGCGTGATCTGGTTCCCGATGACGTCTGGATTCAGGTCTTGACCCAAGCCCGGCCGGAACTGATCGAGCGGACTTACGAAGCGATCGAAGGAGCCAACAAGGCCATCGTCCACCTCTACAATCCGACGTCCACGCTGCAGCGGCGCGTCGTCTATGGGCTTGACACAAGCGGCATCGTAGAGCTGGCACTGCGCGGCACGCGTCTGTGCCGCAGCCTGCGCGAGCGCAGCGGGCGCTGCGAGCAGATTCGTTTCGAGTATTCACCCGAATCGTTCACCGGAACCGAGATCGACTTTGCTGTCGAAATCTGCGATCGAGTCAGGGAGGTCTGGGGAGCGACCAAGAGCGATCCGATCATCCTGAACCTTCCGGCGACGGTCGAGATGTCGACACCCAACCTCTACGCCGATCTCATCGAGTACTTCCACCGCAACATCCCGGAGCGCGAGGCCGTGGTGCTATCGCTGCACCCCCACAACGATCGGGGATGTGCCGTTGCGGCCGCCGAGCTCGGGGTCATGGCCGGAGCGGATCGCGTGGAAGGCACCTTGTTCGGGAACGGCGAACGCACCGGCAACGTCGACGTTGTCACGCTCGCACTCAACCTTTTCAGTCAGGGGGTCGATCCCGAGCTGGAGATCCATCGTATCGACGAGCTGCGGCGCATCGCCGAGTACGCCAATCAGCTGCCGGTGCACCCGCGGCACCCCTACGTGGGCGACTTCGTCTACACTGCCTTTTCGGGCAGCCATCAAGACGCCATCAAGAAGGGGCTCGAAGCGCTGCCGAAGGCCTACGAGAGCTGGCAGGTGCCTTACCTCCCCATCGATCCCGCCCACGTGGGTCGTACCTACCGCGATGTGATCAGAGTCAATAGCCAGTCAGGCAAGGGTGGGGTCGCCTATGTCATGAAGAACAAGTACGGGCTCGATCTACCTCGGCGGCTTCAGATCGAGTTCAGCCGGGTAGTGCAGACCATTTCGGACGAGGGCGGCGAGGTCAAGCCGGAGCTGATCAAGAGCACCTTCGACGAGACGTACTTGAACCATGGCCTGACCTTGAGTTACGTGGGCCATCAGAGCAGCTTCGATTCCCGCTCCGCCGAGCAGACCGAGATGGCGGTGACCGTGCGGCTTCGCGGCCGCGAGCAGACCGTCGCCGGGACCGGCAACGGACCGGTATCGGCCTTCAAGCACGCCCTGGAGCAGCATTGCGGCGTCAGCGTAACCGTGGTCGACTACCAGGAGCATGCGATGGGCCCGGGGGCCGATGCGGCAGCCGTGGCCTACATCGAGATCGAGACCCCGAACCGAGAAGTGTGGTGGGGCGTGGGAATCGACGACAACATCGTGACGGCGAGCCTGAGGGCCCTCGTATCCGCGGTCAATCGTGCCGGCGATCGCGCGTTCGTTGCCCCGCGTCCCGAGGCGCTGGCTCGGCCGCCGGAGGGCGCCGAGGCAGCCTGCTGACTGGAGGCCCCGCTTGAGGGCGCTGCCTGCTCCCGACAACGCCGCGCCCGGCAACGCCGCCTGCGCTTGACAACGCGCCAGTGCATGGCAGCATGGCCGCCATGCTGCTTCAGCGCGCAGGGTTGATTGTGGTTATCGGCGCTATAATTACCAGCGGCGGACTGCGGTCCGGGCTGGTCGAACGCTGAAGCGCTCGCACTTGCTCGAACGGGCCGTGGAATCCGCGGCCTTGTTGTTGAGCGCGGCGACGGTCGTTGAGCACGGCCGAACGTTGGGCGGCGACGAGACTGGCTTGCGGAGGCTGCGGTCTTGACACAGGATCGCACATGACAAACCGACATTCTCCCTTACCAACGCACGCCCGTTACGTGTCCGTCATGGATACGACCTTGCGGGATGGCGAGCAAACGCCCCAGGTCGCCTACACACCCCAAGAAAAGCTACAGATCGCGCGTCAGCTGCTCGAGCTAGTCGGGGTTGACTGGATCGAAGTCGCATCCAGTAGGGTCTCCGAGGGCGAGCAAGACGCGACGCGCGCCATCGTCGACTGGGCGCGCGACGCCGGCATGCTGCAGCGCGTGGCCGTGCTTGGGTTTTGCGACGGCCGGCTTTCGGCAAGGTGGGCGGCCAAAGCCGGCGTGCAGATCGTCAACCTGCTGGCCAAAGGCGCGGAGAAGCATTGCCGCAAGCAGCTCCGCTGCCGGCCGGAGGAACACTTCGCGCGCATGGTCGAGACGGTGGCCGCCGTGCGCGAGCAGGGTCTCGAGATCGGCGGCGTCTATCTCGAAGACTGGTCACGCGGTGTGGTCGACTCGCCGAGCTATGTAGACACGCTGCTCGGCCGACTGTCTGAAGCCGGCGTCCTTCGGGTATTCCTCGCGGATACCTTGGGTTGCCTACAGCCCGAACAGGTCCGCCAGCATATCGCCGCCACGCTCCACAAGTTCGACAACCTCTACGTCGAGTTCCACGGCCACAACGACTATGGGCTCGCGACGGCAAACTGCCTGGCGGCGGTTCAGGCGGGAGCTCGAGGTGTGCACGTGACAGTCAATGGCCTGGGCGAGCGGGCGGGCAACGCCCGCCTGGCCGAAGTCGTGGTCGCCCTGCGCGACCACCTGAGCGTGCAAACGAGCGTCGACGAGGGTCGGCTGATCGATGTCTCGACACTGGTGCAGTCCTTCAGCGGCAAGCCGATCGCAGACAACAGTCCCATCCTCGGTCGCGACGTGTTCACGCAGACTGCCGGCGTGCATGCCGACGGGGACGAGAAGGCCGGACTGTACGAGAGCGAGCTGCGTCCCGAAAGGTTCGCGCGCACGCGAGACTACGCGCTCGGCAAGCTCGCAGGCAAGGCTTCGCTCAACCAGAACCTGCTACAACTCGGCATCCAGCTCGACGAAGAGCAGAAGCGGCGCCTTCTGCAACGAATCGTCGAGCTCGGCGACCGCAAGAAGCCGGTGCACCGGGAAGACCTGCCCTTTCTGGTCAGCGATCTGCTCGAACAGCCGAATCGGCCTTGGGTCTACCTGGCCGACTACGAGGTGCGCGTGGGAAAGTCGTACGATGCCCGAGCCCGAGTCGAGGTCGTGATAGGGGACCAGCGGCTGCAGGCCGAGCACAGCGGCAACGGCGGCTACGACGCGCTGATGCGGGCGGTCGAGAGCGCGGCGTCCCAAGTGGGCCTCGAGTTGCCGAAGCTCGAGGACTTCCGCGTGCGGATTCCGCCAGGCGGCACCACTTCGGCACTGGTCGAGACCACTATTCGCTGGCGGGACACGAGGGACGGTCTGGGCGCGTTCACCACGGTTGGGGTCGATTGTGACCAGATCGGCGCGGCCGTCAGCGCCACCGACAAGATGCTTCAGCTCATCGCACAGCGCGACTAGGGTGCCCGAACGTATGGCAGAGCCGGCACATGGGTCCAGCCGCGCCCGCACAACAGGACGCCGGATTGGTCTATTCCTGCTGACGGTTCTCTTCGCTGTCGTGGTGGCCTTCGGCTTGCTCGAGGTCTCGCT
>JAKSBK010000508.1 GCA_022361155.1 Pseudomonadota bacterium | reverse complement strand
GTTCGGATGAAGCTGGTGAGCAGCTCCGCCATGAAGGCCGGCTCGTCGCCGTGAGCGGACTGCATCAGTCGGCGCAACGAGGATCTGACTTCTCCGTGCGTCGGGTCGCTGCCTCCGTTGGCCGAGCGCGTGCTTCGCACCTGGTTCAGCTCGTGGACCAGCTCTTCCAGCTTGATGGGCTTCGTCAGGCATGCGTCCATGCCGGCTTCCAGGCACTTGTCCCGTTCCCCCGTGGAGGTGGATGCGGTCATGCCTATGAGGCGCGGCCGGTGGCTGGCGTCGGGGAGGCGCTTGACCACGGCCTGGGCCGTTTCGGGACCGCTCATGCCCGGCATCCGGACGTCCAGAATGACGGCGTCGTAGTGGGTGTGCCTGAGTGTCTCTAGTGCCGCGTCACCGGAGGCGACGACATCGGCATGGTGACCAAGCCGCTCCAGCAGCCGCAGCATGACCTTCTGGTTCACGGCATCGTCTTCGGCCACCAGGACGGACAGCGGATCCGCCGATTGGGCGATCCTGCCATCCTCGATCGCGGCCGAGTCGGGCAATTCTCCGTCGTCGCTCAGGACACGGAGAAGCGTGAGGGCCAGGCGATCCCGCTTCACGGGTTTTTGCAGGAAAACGGACCGGTAGGGTCGATCGAAAATCGGAGGCGCCGTCAGAGAGCGGACCAGAACCAGCGGCGTCGGGTTGTCCGAGTCGAAGGCGCGAACGCGGCGGGCGAAGACGACGGAATCCTGCCCGAAATGGGTCAGACTGACCACGGCAGCGTCAAATGACTTCGGATCGCGGAGATACCCGAGTGCTTCCTCGATCGAACCCGTCGCGACCGGGCGCATGTCGAAACTCTCCAGCAGGCGAACCGTCACGTTGCGCGACGTGTCGTTGTCGTCCAGGACCAGGATCCGGTGCCGCTCCAGTTGCGGAATGAGATCGTCGACCGGGGACTCGAGCGTGGTGTTCGCGATGTCCGCGATGATGGTGAAATGGAACGTCGAGCCGTGTCCCGGGATGGACTCGACCGACATCGCTCCGCCCATCTTCTCGGCCAGCAGCTTGCTT
>JAKSBK010000507.1 GCA_022361155.1 Pseudomonadota bacterium | reverse complement strand
GTTGCCGGCGTGCGCCACCATTCCGAGGCCCCAGGCATTGGGCATGCGCCCGAAGCGCAGCTCTCCAAGATCGCGGTTTCGCACCTCTGCCCAGGCCCGCCTCGCCACGATACCCTCACCCACGTTGAAGCCGGGTCCGGGCGGCAGCGCCGTGGACACAAAGGGATCCCGGAGCGCGGGCAGCACCGCCGGTTCCTGGCCTGCATAGAAGCTGCCGGGGGTCGAGCCCGCCACCAGGTTATCCAGAACGTCCACCATCATCTTGACGCGAACGTCCTCGCTGAGATGGATCTCGGGGGCAAGACGAAGCCGCAGGTTCGCGTATCCCAGGGTGTCGGCGTCGCACTCGGCGGGGCCTTCGCGGATGTTGTTATCCGGTTTGCACAGGCCGGCGCCAACGAGCCCCTGCCCTCGCAGCCGCTCGAGCGGCTTGAAGCGGGTGAACGGATCGGGTACCCCGGGAAGCGTGGGATGGCGCCCCAGCCACAGGGTGTTGAGCACCTCCCCGCGAGCGCGCATGTAGCCGTGCAGCGTCAGCACACTTTGCGGAGCCGTCCACTGCGTTGTTGCAGGCACCCCGGCCGGCTCGGACGCGCCGGCCGGGCTGGCTGCCTGCGCCTCTGTCCCTGGAGGCTCGGGCCCGGCCAGCGACTCGCGCCGGGCAGGAGGAGCAGCTGGTGAGCTCTCATCGGCCTCCGCCTCGGAGTCCAGCACGGGCAGCTCGACCCGTGGGGGCTGCAGCCGCGGGCCATCGTCCTGCAACAACGACGCCCCCCCGGACGGACGCAGAGACCCTTGTGCCGATCGCGACGTCCTGGACCGCGTGTTGGCAGCGTTCGCAGAGTCACCCTGGTCCTCCTGCCCGGCGTGCTGCGCCTCGACGGGACCGGCTGCGCATAGCAGCGATGCGGCACACAACACAGAAACGGGCGCCAAACGCATGAATGGACTCCTTCGGCGCCGCAGAAACCGGAGCCGCGCCGCGGGCTGGGTAGCATGGCGCCGTTCGAGCGGTCAAACCGTAGGCGAACCGGCTTGACTCAGCGCAGCGGCAGTAGCAAGTGACCGCGATGGCCGTTCGGCTCTTCGCACTCGGCGGGCTCGGCGAAGTAGGGATGAATTGCATGGTGTTCGAGCACTCGGGCTCGAGCATGATGATCGACTGCGGAGTCACCTTTCCGGGTGACGCCCTGGGCGCGGACGTGGTTCACCCGAGCTTCGCGCCGGTCCGCGATCGCAACGCGCGATTCAAGGCATTGGTGATCACCCACGGGCATGAAGACCACATTGGAGCGGTACCCTACTTGCTGCAGAGTTTCGACGTTCCGGTGTATGGACCTCGATACGCCTTGAGCCTGGTGCGCGATCGTTTGAAACAAACCAGGCTGCCCAACGAGCCCAAGCTGATACCCATGGAGGCGGCTTCCCGAATACGGGTGGGCCCCTTCGAGGTCGAGCCGATTCGTGTGACGCACTCGATTCCCGACGCTTATGCGCTGGCGATTCGCACCCCCGAAGCGCTGGTCGTTCATAGCGGCGATTTCAAGATCGATCCCACACCACCCGACGGCGAGCACTTCGACGCGGCGCGCTTGGGGGAGCTCGGCCGTGAGGGCGTGGACCTGCTTCTGAGCGATTCGACCAATGTCGACGAGGCCGGGCATACCGGCAGCGAGGCTACCGTGGCTGGCGCACTGCTCGAACGCGTGCGAGCGGCAACGGGACGGGTGATCGCCTCGCTGTTCGCTTCCAACATCTACCGCATCCAGGCGCTGTTCGAGGCGGCGGAGCTGACCGGGCGCGGCGTGCTGCTGCTCGGACGCTCGCTACACAACCACGTGCGCGTGGCGAGCGAGCTGGGCCTGCTCGGGCGCCGTAGCGAGGCCTTGCTTATTACTCCCCAAGCGGCGGCCTCCACAGCCCCCAACCGACTGTTGGCGATCGTTACCGGCTCCCAGGGCGAAGGTCAGGCCGCGCTGGCGCGACTCGCGGCCGGCACCCATCCGCAGCTGACGCTCGAGCCCGGCGACGACGTTCTTCTTTCGTCGCGGGTCATTCCCGGCAACGAACGCGCAGTGCATCGCATCGTCGACGATCTCGAACGCCAGGGCGTGCGCGTGTTGCACCGCCGCTGCGATCCTGAGCTGCACGTGAGCGGCCACGCCTGCCGCGAGGAGCAGCGCCGCCTCCTGCAGCTGATCGATCCGGGCTGCTTCCTGCCGGTACACGGTACCTTCCATCACCTGTCGCGGCATGCAGAGCTTGCACGCAGTCAGGGTGTCGATCAGGTGCAGGTCGTCGAAAACGGCACGGTTGTGGAGCTCGACGCCACTGGACTGCGCGCCATCGGAAACGTGGAGGCCGGCCGGGTATTCCGGCATGCGGGGGTGGCCATCGACCGGACGGCTCTGCACGCCCGGCGCATGCTGGCCGGCCGCGGACTGCTCGTTATCGCGCTGAAGCTGGATCCCGAGCTCGGCTTGCTGGCGGAGCCCCGAATCCTCATGCGAGGGGTACTCGACGAGCCCGGCCGTTCAGAGCCGTCTTCGCATCCAGAGCTGCCTTCGGGGGCGGCATTGCAGGACGAGGTGCTCAAGTGCATCAGAGCGACGTTGAAGCGTCTCGGAAGCGCAAACGGCGCTCGTGAGATCCAGCAGTGCGAGCAGGCAGTCTCCAAGGCGGTCGCCCGTCTTGTGCGACAGCGCCTGGGCTGGGCGCCCGTGACCGAAACCCTGGTCACGTTGATCTCCCGATGAGACCGCCGATCGAGCTTCGCGGCGCCTGCAGCCCCTTCGTCCTGTGGGCATGCCTGTGCGCGATCGCTTGCGGCAGCGACCCGCAGGGGCCTGCGCATCGCCCAGCTACGCCCCTGCGCGCTGAGCCCGTCTCTTCGGGCTGGCGCAAGGCCGCGCACTCTGCAAGCAGCACGCCGCACCGAAGCTCCGCGTCGGTAGGGCGGCGGGTTCGGTCCCGTTGCCTTGCCAGCGTGGCGAGGGATGCGGGACGCAGCGATCGATGGTAGTGCAGGTAGCAATCTCAAGCGTGAAGAAAGCCGTATATGCACTCTGAAGCAACCCGTATCAGCCCGGTGTTGGTGGAGCTCCAGATCGAGGTCCCCTGGGAGCGGATACGGCACGATCTGGACAGTGCGTTCTCGGAGCTGCAACGCTCGGCCCGGATCAAGGGCTTCAGGCAAGGCAAGACGCCTCGCAGCGTCGTGCGCAACGTGCTTGGCAAGCAGGTCAAACGCAAGGTGACGGCGAGCCTCGTCCGGGAGGGGCTGGAGGTTGCCGTGCGCGAACACGAGCTGCACCCCGTGGCCTTGCCGGAGATCGAGACCCCGACCATTCGTCAAGGCGATCCGCTGATGTTCAGCGCGAAGCTGGAGGTGCGGCCTACAATCGAGGACATCGACACGTCATCCTTGACGATTCAGCGAAAGGTCGAACCGGTCTCCGAGGATCAGATCGAGGAGCGCATCAAGCAGCTTCAGCGCCACCAGGCTGACCTGGTGGTCCCCGAGCCGGCTCGGCCGGCCGTGTTGGGCGACCTGGTCACGGTCGATTACACCGTTGTGGTCGATGGGCAGGAGCGACCCGATCTGGCTGCAAGCGACCGCCAGATCGAGGTTGGCTCGGATCAGGTGCGACCCGAATTCACCGCGGGACTGATAGGACTCGTTCCTGGCGACATCCGGACACTGACGATCCCCTTTCCCCACGACGATCCGGCCGCGCGGCTGCGTGGCAAGGAGGTTCGCTTCGACGTGACCGCCAAGGCCCTGCACGAGCGGGTTCTGCCTGACATCGACGATGAGTTCGCGCGCGATTGCGACTTCGAGACCCTGGCCGAGCTGCGGGCAGACATCCGCAAGCGCCTGGAGTTGCTGGCCGAATCTCGTTCGGCCTCGGGTTTACGCGAGCAGGTCGTGGACGCCCTCGTCCAGAGCAACCCGATCCCTGTCCCGCCCACCTTGGTGCAACAGGAACAGCAGTCCATCCAGCGGCGGCTCAAGTTGCTGCGCCAGAGCCTCGGCGAGCAGCGAGCGGCCGACGAGCCGCTGCCCGACGGGCTGGCCGCACGCGCCGAAAGCAAGGTGAGGGCGGCCATCCTGCTGGGGGAGCTCGCGCGACGTGAAAACCTGGACGTGACCGAGGCGGAGGTGGACACGAAGCTCGAGCAGATCGCCGAACAGACGGGCAAGCACGTGGCCAAGGTCAAGGCCGACTACCAGGGTGAGCGCAGGGACACCCTGCGCAGCGAGCTCCTCGAAGACAGGCTACTTGAGTATCTGCTGTCGCGGGCTACCATCAGGGAGGCCGAGCCCGGACATGACCCCGGGCAGACGGGTCAGCCCGGCGAGGCGCGAGACACGGAGGCAGCAGGCGTTGAACCGTCAACGGACGACTCAGGCAAGGAGGCAGGCTGAGATGGGGTTCGAAGCGAACAGACTGTACATTCCGAATCCGACCGTCGTCGAGACCACGCACCGTGGCGAGCGGCAGTCGGACGTCTTCAGCCGGCTACTCAAGGACCGTATTGTGTTCCTGGGCTGGGAAATCGAAGACACCGCAGCGAATCTAATAATTGGTCAGATGCTCTTCCTGGAAGGCGAGGATCCCGACAAGGAGATCACCCTGTACATCAACAGTCCCGGCGGGACTATCACAGCCGGGCTGGCCATCTACGACACCATGCAGTACGTGCGCTGCCCGGTCGCCACGGTATGCCTCGGGCAGGCTGCATCCATGGCCGCCTGGCTGGTCGCCGCGGGCGCCAAGGGCTCCCGGCGCGCACTGCCCAACAGCCGCATCATGATCCACCAGCCGCTTGGCGGGGTACGGGGGCAGGCGAGCGACATCGAAATCCACGCCAAGGAGATCCTGTTCCTGCGCGAGCGCCTCAACCGGATCATGGAGCACCACACGGGGCAGCCGGCGGACAAGGTGCGCAGCGACACCGAGCGCGACCGTTATCTTTCGGCCCAGGAGGCCGTGGAGTACGGAATCATCGACAGCATGATTCAGCCGAGGAGCGGATCGGATAAAAAGGAAAAGTAGGGGATACGCGAATACCAGACATATTTGGACACCCTGGCGTTTCCTTGCTGGGACTCCGGGCACTTGGTAGCCTGATCGGTGAGGCGGCGAATAGAATGCCGGCGAAGCAGATGTAGGTGGTGAGCAGGTCGACGTGGACAAGCGGCGAGATGACGGGACAACGAACCTTCAATGCTCCTTCTGCGGAAAGTCGCAGAAGGAGGTCAAGAAGCTGATAGCCGGTCCCACCGTCTACATCTGCGACGAGTGCATCGGCCTGTGCAACGACATTATCGCCGAGGAAGTCGAACGCGACGACTCCCTGTCGAGCGGAGGACCCCTACCGAAGCCGGCGGAGATCAAGGGGGTCCTTGATGAGTATGTGATCGGCCAAGAGCGTGCCAAGAAGATCCTGTCGGTTGCGGTGCACAACCACTACAAACGGATCGACTCCCGCATAGCCACCGATGACGTCGAGCTGCAGAAGTCCAACATCCTGTTGTTGGGCCCAACCGGTTCCGGCAAGACCCTTCTGGCGCAGACGCTGGCTCGCATTCTGAATGTCCCCTTTGCAATCGCCGATGCGACGACTTTGACCGAAGCCGGCTACGTGGGCGAGGACGTCGAGAACATCATCGTGCAGCTGCTACAGAACGCCGATCACGACGTTGAGAGGGCCCAGCGAGGAATCGTTTACATCGACGAAATCGACAAGGTCGCGCGCAAGGGTGACAACCCCTCCATTACGCGAGACGTCAGCGGCGAAGGTGTGCAGCAGGCCTTGCTGAAGATCATCGAAGGTACCATCGCCAACGTCCCTCCCAAGGGAGGCCGCAAGCACCCCCAGCAGGACTTTCTTCAGGTCGACACGACCAACATCCTGTTCATCTGCGGTGGAGCTTTCGTCGGCTTGGAGCAGGTGATCGAGCGTCGTATCGGCCAGAAAACGCTGGGGTTCGGCGCGGAGGTCTCCTCCAGGAAGGAGAAGCGCGTGGGCGAGCTGCTGGAGCAGGTCCAGCCTGAAGACCTGCTGCGCATCGGGCTGATTCCTGAGTTCATCGGTCGCTTGCCGGTCATCGCGACGCTGCACGAGCTGAACGACGACGCGCTAATCGATATTCTGACCAAGCCACGCAACGCCCTTGTGAAGCAATTCCAGAAGCTGCTCGAGATGGATGGCGTGAAGCTCAAGTTCGCGAAGGGAGCGCTTCGGGCGGTCGCAAGCGAGGCCCTCAAGCGCCGCGCCGGTGCGCGCGGCCTGCGCGCGATTCTCGAATCCGCGATGCTGGACATCATGTACGACGTCCCATCCAACAAGGGCATCAAGGAGGTGCTCGTCAACGAGGAGGTGATCCTCAAGGGCGAGAAACCGCTCATCGGATACGAGAAAGAGGCTGAGCTCGCGTGAAGGAAGCATGAGTCGCCTCGAGCCCAATCCCGTCGCCGATTTCGAGCAATAGGCCATGTTCTTCAATCGCAACGACGACTACGGCGACCGCCAGGCGACGCGAATCCTGCCGCTGCTGCCGCTGCGAGACATCATTGTCTTCCCCCATATGGTCGTGCCGCTGTTCGTTGGACGCGAACGCTCCATCAACGCGCTCGAAGAAGCCATGAGCCACGACAAGGAGATCCTCCTTGCCGCGCAGAAGAAGGCAAAGACGAACGACCCTTCCCCCGACGACATCTTCTACATGGGCACGGTAGGAGCCATCATTCAACTGTTGCGCCTGCCCGATGGCACCGTGAAGGTCCTGGTCGAAGGCAAGAGGCGCGCGCGCATCGAGCGGTTCATTCCCAACGACGACTTCTTCCTCTGTGAGCTGATCCCGATCGTCGAACGTTTCGACAGCAACCTCGAGCTTCAGGCACTGACGCGTTCAGTGCAGACCACCTTCGAGTCCTATGTCAAGCTCAACAAGCGCATTCCGCCTGAGACGCTGGTGTCTGCGCAGGCTATCGATAACCCGGCCCGCCTCGCCGACACCATCGTGGTGCACCTGACGTCCATCAAGCTTGCAGACAAGCAGGCCATCCTGGAAACCGTGGATCCGGCGCGAAGGCTCAGTCGTCTCTACGAGCTCATGACTGCGGAGATCGAGATTCTCCAGGTTGAAAGGAAGATCCGGACGCGCGTCAAGAAGCAGATGGAGCGCAGTCAAAAAGAGTACTACCTGAACGAACAGATGCAGGCGATCCAGAAGAAGCTCGGCGAGCGCGACGAGTTCAAGAGCGAGCTGCACGAGCTCGAGGACAAGGTCGCCAAGAAGAAGCTCAGCAAGGAAGCCGAGATCAAGGTGTCCAAGGAGCTGAAGAAGCTCAAGATGATGCAGCCGATGAGCGCTGAAGCGACCGTAGTTCGCAATTACATCGACTGGATCCTGGCCTTGCCCTGGTACGAGAAGAGCGAAGAGAACCACGACGTCGACAAGGCGGATTGTATTCTCGACGAGGACCACTACGGATTGCAGAAGGTCAAGGAGCGCATCCTCGAGCACCTGGCCGTGCACGCATTGGTGAAGAAGGTTCGCGGCCCCGTGCTGTGCCTGGTGGGACCGCCGGGCGTGGGCAAGACCTCGCTAGCCAGATCGATCGCGCGTGCCACCGGAAGAGACTTCGTGCGCCTGTCGCTCGGTGGAGTCCGAGACGAGGCCGAGATCCGGGGGCACCGTCGAACGTACATAGGTGCCCTGCCGGGACGTATCATCCAGTCGCTCCGCAAGTCCGGCCATAACAATCCTGTTTTTCTACTCGATGAAGTCGACAAGATGTCGTCTGATTTTCGAGGTGATCCTGCATCGGCGTTGCTCGAGGTTCTGGATCCGGAACAGAACCATGGCTTCAACGATCACTATCTCGATCTCGACTACGACCTGTCCGATGTGATGTTCGTGACCACCGCGAACACGCTCCAAGGCATCCCGCTGCCCTTGCAGGATCGCATGGAGATCATCGATCTCAGTGGTTACACCGAATTCGAGAAGCTCAACATCGCCGTGCGCTATCTCGTGCCGCGCCAGAAGGAGGCGGCCGGGCTGAAGGATGTCGACCTCGAAATCACGGAAAACGCCATTCGAACGGTGATCCACCACTACACCAAGGAGAGCGGCGTAAGGAATCTGGAACGCGAGCTCGGATCGATTTGTCGCAAGGTGGCGCGGGAAGTGCTCAAGGACGGCGGCAAACGCCCGGGCTCAACCAGCGCCCGGCCGGACACGGACGGCTCAAGCGGATCCACTGAAGCGAGTCGGCGAAACGGGCACGATAGACCGCGTGGATCCGAAGAGCCCGATGCCGGCAAGGGCAAACGCGACAAGGCCAAGGCCGACAAGCCCGCTTCGGATCGAGCCGCAACCGATAACGCCAAAGCCGAACGGAGCGGTCCCGACCAAGGTGGCGGTGACAAGGGCAGCCTCGACAAGCCCGAGCGACCCAGGTACCGGATCGTCGCCAAGACGATTCCCAAATACCTGGGCGTGCCCAAGTTCCGGCCTGACAAGCCCAGCGACAAGGACGAGGTGGGCCTGACGAACGGGTTGGCCTACACGCACTTTGGCGGTGCGATCCTCGAATGCGAGGTCGCCGTGGTTCCGGGCAAGGGCAAGCTGGCCATCACGGGCCTGCTCGAAAAAGGGATGCAGGAGTCCGCCCAGGCGGCCATGAGCTATATCCGCTCACGGCAGAAGCTGTTGGGCCTGGAGGAAGACTTCTATCAGCAGAACGACTTCCACGTGCACTTCCCCGAGTTCGTGCCCAAAGACGGCCCCAGCGCTGGCATCACCATGGCGACGAGCATCGCTAGCGCGCTGATGCGGATTCCGGTGCACCGAAATCTGGCGATGACCGGCGAGATCACCTTGCGAGGCCGAGTCATGCCCATCGGCGGCTTGAAGGAAAAGCTGCTCGCCGCGCACCGTGCAGGCATCACCACGGTCGTCATCCCCCGGGACAACCGCAAGGACCTGAGGGAGATACCCAGACGCGTGCTCGGCGCCACCCGAATCGTGCTTGTGGAGCACATGGACG
The DNA here is from genome assembly GCA_022361155.1 of Pseudomonadota bacterium. Taxonomy (NCBI): domain Bacteria; kingdom Pseudomonadati; phylum Pseudomonadota; species Pseudomonadota bacterium. The sequence continues at coordinate 24,860 of JAKSBK010000507.1, read as the reverse complement.
AGGTCTTGTGCGAGGGGCTGTGCCTGAGCAATCCGGATGAGCTGTTCGGGCAACGCGTCCGGCCCCTGGAGTATCGAAACGGCAAGCTCGTAGCAGACAAGCCCCCCGACGCGGTCGATGGCGACCGGGATGTACCTGCGCCTACCGTCGACGCCCCGGGCGCCCGGCAGTAGACGAGCCCTGCTGCGGCCGATTTCAACCGCGGCCAGCCGATTTCGACCCCGGCCAGCCGATTTCAACCGCAGTCGTGCGTACTGCTCGGGCGACTCCTCGGGCCCCTGAAGGACGATGACGCGCGCGTCGTTCCGATCCTCAAATCGCTGGCGCCTATTCTGTCGGAATGGGAATGGCACGACCTGTTCATGGAGTCGGACTACGACCTCGTACGGGCCGACCTGGCGTGCCCCCGTGGGGACGTGGTATCCGTGCGCCCTCGGCCGGAAGCCGGTGCAGTCAGCTATGCTGCTGCTACAGGCGCTCTTGGCTCCGCTCATTGACTTGACTCACTTAGGGCCCGCGGAAGAATAACTCGTGTGTTTCGGTGAGGACTGGGCGCCGCTGGCGAGGCGCGACGACGAGGAGTATTGGGGATACTTCGAGGAGGAGCAACATAGCCAGCGGTGGTCAGAACCGGCGAAATGGATGAGTTATTCTTCCGCGGGCCCTTAGGGCGGGTAGCTCAGTGGTAGAGCAACGGCCTTACAAGCCGTGGGTCCGCGGTTCGAGCCCGCGCCCGCCCACCCCCCCAGGACGCTCAACCCGAGGCTGGCTCGCGTCGGTCACCAGCCTCCGGCTCGATCGGCCGATTCGCCCGCGCAGGCGGCCGCGTCTTCGTTTCGGCATCCTCGACATGGACTATGCGTCCGGTGCCTCGACTGTGTCCTGGGAAGCTGGCCCTGTTCACGAGCTTCTCGTAAGACGAGTTCACACCCATCGCAGGCCTCCGCGTGGAGGATTGGGAAGCGGGCGATCCGCCATACCTGTAAGGAGGCTCCGCGAATAACCGCTCCGGCCCGGGCGCGTTGCCGGAGTGCGGTCGCGAGCGCGCCCGGAGCATGCTACGATGATCGTGCTGCGGAGTTTGCAGGCATGGCGTTCGGTGCAAGCGTAGTCGAAGCGTATGAGCCTGGATGCCTGCAGAACGCTGCCTTCCGTTCTTGGGTCTTGGCCGCCTTGGTGCCGGCGGTTCAGTTCGGCGCCCCGGAGCAAGCCTCCGGGCAGGAGAGTCAGGCCCAGGGTGCGACACACCGTGCCCCGACGCCTGCGTCTGAAGTGAAGCGATCGACCGACACCGGCGGCCGCGTGGGTGCCAAAGCCCCAGACCCAGTAGCGACGCGTGTTGACGAGAAGCCGACGTCGGCGCGAGCCGCGCTCGCTCCGAGAAGCCCAGCCCCTGAACGCAAGCCGGACGATGTAGACAGGCGTGCGTGGCTAAGGCATGGGGTGGAAGTAGCGGCTACAATAACATCGCCAGGTCGGCTTCGAGGCGCCCGGCCAGCAAGGCGCGCCGTCGCGCGAATAGTCCCTGTATTCGAAAGCAGTGCAACACCGCCGGACGGGATGGATCGAAATCGAAGCGTTGATGCTATTTCGACCCGACGCCAGGGTCAGCGATGCACCAAGCAGCACGGTAGCGTCAGCTGTACTCCGCCAGTCCGCCACGTTGCGGGAGCCGGAGACGCTGCGGCTGTTGCGGACGCCATGGCGGTCGCGGACGTCGCACAGGGTCATGAACCGCTGCGCGTTGCCGACGACGCCGAGCACGGCACCGAAAAGAGACCAGATTCCAGTGGGCGCGCAAAGACGGTGGCGATGATCAAGCGTGTAGTCTGGAAGCCCGGCATCCCGGCGCTCGGCACGGGGGTCGTGCTCTACTTGATCGGCCGTGGCAAGGGACACAGCGAGCCCCGGCGAGGCCTTCAGGCCGGGGTCGGCGTGACGCCACGTGGAGCCGCGGCCGCCATGACGCTGAGCTTCTAAGGGGTCGGGTCAGAATACCGATCGACAGAATTGAGAATCCAGGTGCAAGAAGAGCCGCCCCCGCAATGGGAGATGTAGGTGCCCCTGCGTCCACATCCCCATGCGACGCTCGTGCGACTGTCAATGGCGGCTGCCTGGATCTGATTCTTGGGACAGTGCAGGTCCACTGCGGCATGGGACTTGAGTTGACCGGCAGTGGCACCGCAGCCTGAAGCAAGAGCCAGCACCAAGGACCCGCAGAGCCGGGCGGCGCCTCCCAACAACGAGCCCGCGGACGCGAGCACCGGTCCCGGCCGGGCCGTGCGACCCGCCCTCTGACCGCCGCAGGTCGCCGGCTTCACGTAGGGCAAAAACAGCACGTTGGTCTCCAGCTGTCCGGTTGCTCCCGTCCTGGACCTCAGTAGACGAAGCCCAGATGAAAGACAACCCCGACGACCCGTGCCGGCCCGGCGTGCGCACCGTCACCGTCTACCGGGGTGCTCCAAGCCGTCGCATTGCCTGGCGATTGACTTCACGAGGGGCTCGATCTCGCTCCTTCGAGCATACACGAGACGGTGGCAGGTGCGGCGCATCGCTTCTGTGAGCTCCTCCGCGCGCGAGTGTCCGAGCTGACTGAGCGTATGCTCGAGCGCGTCCACCGCAGCGACAAGCACCTCGAGACATACGCCATCGGCCCGTACGGCCACGCGCAGGGCCTCGCGGACCCCGGCCAGTCGATGCACCAGCGAGCGTCGCTTTCGGCATTCGGTCGGCAAGGACGCTGGGGCACTGCTGCTGTTCACGGAGCCAACTACATCTGGCCGGGCAGCGTCGGAAAGACACGGCCAACCCGGAGCCAGGAAGGAAAGAACGGCGATTGCCGCGTCGACGTCATGGCCCAATTGGGGCATTCTGCGCGCGAGCAGCTCGTGAGCTGCACACACGGGAGGACCATGTAGCCACGCGATCATGGAAGCGGCCCGCTTCCCGCAAGACCGCACTCTCCGGACCAGCCCCTAAGGGCCCGCGGAAGAATAACTCGTCTGTATCGCCGAGGGCCGGGCACCGTTGGCAAGGCGCAACATAGCCAGCGGTGGTCGGAACCGGTGAGATGGATGAGTATTCTTCCGCGGGCCCTAACAGAGGACCAACGACATGGAACTTGAAGCACTAGTCGGCTCCCTGGGCATCCCCCCTGGAGCTCGAAGCAATGGCGACCTGTCCGTCCGTTCACCAGTGGACGGCCGGCAGCTCGCCGCGCTGCCTAGTTCGCGACCCGCCGAGGTTCATGCTGCCGTCGAGCAAGCCCAGGAGGCGTTCCGGGACTGGCGACGGGTGCCCGCGCCCGTCCGTGGGGAGCTGGTTCGGCTGTTTGGACAGGAGCTACGCGCTGCAAAGCCGCTGCTGGGACGTCTCGTGACGCTCGAATCCGGCAAGATCCTACAGGAGGGGCTCGGCGAAGTGCAGGAGATGATCGACATCTGCGACTTCTCCGTGGGCCTCTCGCGCCAGCTCTACGGGCTCACCCTGGCGTCGGAACGTCCCGAACACCGGATGCTCGAGACCTGGCACCCCCTGGGGCCGGTCGCGGTCATCAGCGCTTTCAACTTTCCGGTGGCCGTGTGGTCGTGGAATTTTGCCCTTGCTATCGTGTGCGGCGACCCGGTTATCTGGAAGCCCTCGGAAAAGACGCCGCTGTGCGCGCTGGCCTGCCAGCAGATCTTCGGTAAGGCGCTGCAGCGATTCGAGCTGGCACCCGACCATCTGTCCCAGGTTCTGATCGGCACGGCGGAGCTCGGGGCAGTCCTGGTCGACCACGAGGCGATCCCACTCGTCAGCGCAACGGGGAGCTGTCGCATGGGTGCGGCGGTCGCGCCTCGAGTCGCACGGCGTTTTGGCCGCTGCCTGCTGGAGCTTGGAGGCAATAACGCCATGATCGCAGCGCCCTCGGCGGACCTTGACTTGGCGGTGAGGGCGATCGTCTTTTCCGCGCTGGGAACCGCAGGCCAGCGCTGCACGAGCCTGCGCAGGCTGATTGTGCACGAAAGCGTGCAAGAGGATTTGGTTGCGCGGCTCAAGACCGCCTACGCCTCCGCGGTGGTGGGCTCACCGCTGGAAACGGAGACGCTGGTGGGCCCGCTCATCGACGGCAGCGCCTTTCACACCATGCAGCAGGCACTGGCCCTGGCTCGACGCGACGGCGGCAAGGTCAGCGGTGGTGAGCGCGTGCTGGCTGACCGATTCCCGGATGCGTACTACGTGCGCCCAGCGCTGGTGGAAATGCCAGCCCAGACGGAGATCGTCAAAGAGGAGACCTTCGCGCCCATTCTCTACGTCATGACCTACCGCGAATGGGACGAGGCCATGGAGATGCATAACGGAGTGAGTCAAGGCCTGTCGTCGTGCATCTTCACGCGGGACGTACGCGAAGCCGAGCTGTTCCTCTCTGCCGAAGGTAGCGACTGCGGCATCGCGAACGTCAACATCGGCCCGAGCGGCGCCGAAATCGGAGGCGCCTTTGGCGGTGAGAAGGCCACGGGGGGTGGACGCGAGGCGGGGTCGGACTCCTGGAAGAGCTATATGCGCAGGGGCACGAATACCATCAACTACTCGAGCAAGCTGCCCCTGGCCCAGGGCATCGAGTTTGGCTAGATGAGCGCCCTGGGAGACAACGTCCTGACAACGATCGCGAACTTCGGCATCTGGTTCGTTGTCTTCCTGTTTTCGCTGACCTTCCACGAGTATGGCCACGCGCTTGTGGCCTACATGGGAGGCGACCGCACCGCATACCACGGCGGCCAGGTGAGCCTCGACCCCATCCCTCATGTCAGGCGAGAGCCGTTCGGGATGGTCCTGATGCCGCTGATCAGCTTCTTCCTGGCAGGCTGGATGATGGGCTGGGCCTCGGCGCCCTACGATCCACGCTGGGCCCGCGCCCATCCGAGACGCCAAGCCCTCATGTCGCTGGCCGGTCCCGGCGCCAACTTCGTGCTCGCCGTGCTGGCCCTCGGCCTCTTGAGGCTGGCGCTGGCGCTGGAATGGTTCGTTCCACCGCCGTCCGCGGGTTTCGCCAGGCTCGTGAGCACTGCCCAAGATTCGCCCAGCCTCCTGCAGCCACTTGGCATGGCGCTGTCGATCATGCTCAACCTGAACGTCATGCTGGGCCTGTTCAATCTGCTGCCTCTGCCGCCGCTCGATGGGGCCGGCGTGGTGGAAGGGCTAGCGCCCGGACCGGCTCGGCGGCTGTACGAAAAGCTCAGCCAAAACACGGCCCTACAGTTCCTGGGCCTGCTCGTGGCCTGGAAGCTGTTCAGCCTGATCCAGGGTCCGGCCTTCGCCGCGGTGCTGGCTCTGGTGCATCCCGACGTCGGCTACTCCTAGGGAGAGCGCGCTCCAAGGCCCGCCAGGCTCACCGTTGCCAAGGGGGCGCCAGTGGCTATGGTGCCAGATAGTGACGGATTCCCCAAAGCAGGACCGTGACGTCGTCTTGGTGCACGGCGTCACGCCGGACGGCAAGGGCTTGCGGGTGCTCAGGAGCCGCAACAACACCTTGGAAGCCGGGCAGGTAAGGCCGCTGAACCAGGGCAAGGCGATCTCGGGTGAGGTCATTAGCCTGCGGCCACGGCAGGAGTTTCCGCTGCTGTGCGACGTGAAGGTCGAGGTTCCCGCGGCCAGCCGTGAGCCGGCGCAGCAACCTGGCCGGCCAGCCGAGCTTGCGGCTGAACCGCGGCCAGCGCGGGATCGACGGGCGGTGCGCAATCGCGAGCTGGAAGGTCGCATGCCGGATCGCGGCCGGCTCGCCGAGAGAAGCCGAAGCGGCCCGGCCATGGTCACGAGCGGCTTGTATCGCCAGAACTGGGATGCCGTGTGGGGGCGTTCAAGCAAGAAGCGCTCGTTGCCCAACTGAGGCTGGTTTCGGCCCTTGCCAGCACGGCCACCATGGCCTAAGGCACGCCGCGTGAAGGCGCTTCTCGCTGCCATCGAGCACGAGTGCACGCCCGCGGTATGGAAGCGGGCCCACAGCGTCAGCCGGTCGGGCAGCCTGAGCGGCCGCACCACGCATAACGACGAGCTCGAGCTGCGGGTCTCCACGCGAGCCGGCATGATGTCGCCCGTGGTCGTGCTGTCGCCGAAGCACCAGGACTGGTCCTGCGAGTGCCCGAGCCTCGAGCCCGTGTGTGTCCACGTTGCTGCGGCTGCCATGGCGCTGGCCAAGGCGCTGACCGAAGGCAAGGACCCCACGGCCTGGACCGCCCCGGCTGCCAAGATGGCCTACCGGCTCGAGCGAAAAGGCAGGGCGCTGTTGCTCAAACGCCTCGTAGCCCGCGGTGAGCGTCTCAAACCGCTCGTCACACGCTTGACCACCGCGCGCAGGCAGGACAGGGGCGATGCCGTGGCGACGTGTCAGGCGGATTTCGAGGTGGAGCTCGCCATGAGCGGGGCTCTTGCGGCGACGGTCCCGCGACCCAGCATGCAGCGGACGCTTGCAGCGTTGGCGCAATGCAGCGACGTGCTGCTTGACGATCGCCCACTTCGCATCTGCGAGCCGCAACCGGTGCTCCGGGTAGCAGTGGACGATTGCCAAGCGGGGTTCTTGGTTAAGGCGGAGCAGGATCCCGCAATTACCGAGATCTTCGATAACGGCGCGGTCCTGCGCGGCGATGAGCTGGCCGCGATCAGCGAAGCGGAAGTATCGCGCAGCGATATCGAGCAGCTGCGCGCGGGTCGCCAGTTCGCCCACGATCAGGTGGCGGACCTGGTGGGGCGCGTGCTGCCTGCGCTAAAGGAGCGAGTACCCGTCGTCGTGCGCAGCAGCGTGCTTCCCAAAGCAAAGGCCATGCCTCCACGCATCGTGTTGAACGCCGAGTTCGAGGATGGTGCGCTGAGCGTGCTGCCCACACTGGTTTACGGTGATCCGCCCTCGGCGCGCCTCGATGCAGGCCGCCTGCACTACCTGGGCGGCCCGCTGCCGCTGCGGGACGAGGTGCAAGAGGAGCGCCTCGCAGGCTCGCTCGCACGCGATCTCGATCTGCAGCTGGGCAAGACGCTGCGTCTGAGCGGCTACCAAGCCGTTCAGTTTGGCGAGCGCCTGCGAAATTGGCAGGACGGCGAGATCTCGGGCAGGGGCCTCGAAAGCTGCAGGGTCGGCGCCAAGCTCGAACCCAGGCTCGACGCGTCGGGGCAAGGCTTCGATCTGTCGTTCGTGAGCGAGGAGCATGGCATCTCCCGAGCTGCCAGTCCCGAAGCAGTCGTGCGCGCCTGGCTGGCACAGGAGCCACTGGTCCCACTGCTGGACGGGGGCTGGGCACCCTTACCTGCTGACTGGCTCGCCCGATATGGGCATCTGGTGGCCGACCTGCTCGCGGCGCGGGACACGCAGGGCGAGCTACCCCGAGCAGCGTTCGCGGACTGCCTCGAGCTTTGTGAGGCGCTGGAGCACCCGGCACCGCCCGACTTCGCGGGCCTTGCGAGCTTGCTCGAGGGCTTTTCCTCCTTGCCCGGGGCCATCCTACCTGACGACCTGACAGCGAATCTCCGTGAATACCAGCGCCGCGGGGTCGACTGGTTGGCCTTCCTGTCGAGGGCCGAGCTCGGCGCGATGCTGGCCGACGACATGGGGCTCGGCAAGACGCTTCAGGCGCTTTGCGTGGTGCGCCGGCCCACGTTGGTGGTGTGCCCCGCCAGCGTGATCCACAACTGGGCCAAGGAAGCACGCCGCTTCCGCCCCTCGCTCACGCTCAATACCTACCATGGGCCCAACCGCGAGCTCGACGGCGAGCGCGATCTGACTTTCACGACCTATGCCCTGCTAAGGCTGGACAGCGAGCAGCTCAAGACCGTTCAGTGGGACACGGTCGTGCTCGATGAAGCGCAGTACATCAAGAACCCGGACAGCCAGGTGGCGCGGGCCGCGTTCGAGCTACCTTCACGGTTCCGAATCACACTCTCGGGCACGCCCGTCGAAAACCGGCTCGAAGAGCTTTGGAGCCAGTTTCACTTCATCAATCGGGGCCTGTTGGGGGGACGCCAGCACTTTCAAGACACCTACGTCCGGCCCATTCTGGCGGGCGCTGCGCAGGCAACCAGCAGGCTTCAAGCGCGCATCGCACCGTTCTTCATGCGCCGGCTCAAACGAGAGGTCGCACGCGAGCTGCCACCACGCACCGACCTGGTGCTGCGCTGTTCGCTCAGCGACCGGGAGCGAAGCCTGTACGACGCGGTCTCAGCTACCACGCGGGCTCAGGTGCTCGAACAGCTGCAAGCGGGCGGCAACGTGATGGCTGCCCTCGAGGCCCTGTTGCGCTTGCGCCAGAGCGCTTGCCATAGCGCCCTGCTGCCCGGGCAGCAGGCGACTTCCTCGGCGAAAATGGACCTCCTGATGGAGACCCTGGAGGCGGCACTGGGAGGCGGCCACAAGGCGCTGGTCTTTTCGCAGTGGACTTCCTTGCTCGACCTGGTCGAGCCTCAGCTGCACGCCGTCCGGATGGGCTTCTGCCGTCTCGATGGCTCCACCCGCGACCGCGCTGCGGTGATCGACCAGTTTCAAGCGGATGCGGGTCCACCGCTGCTGCTCGCCTCGCTCAAGGCTGGCGGGACCGGACTGAACCTGACTGCCGCCGACCACGTGTTCTTGCTCGATCCCTGGTGGAATCCCGCAGCCGAGGATCAGGCAGCCGACCGGGCCCACCGGATAGGGCAGACCAAGCCCGTGTTCGTGCACCGGTTGATTGCACAAGACACGGTTGAAGAGCGCATGCTCGAGCTTCAGGACCGCAAGCGGGCCCTCGCAGCAGCGGCCACCGGAGGCGCACAAGCTGCCAGCGGCCTGACGCGCGAGGATCTGCTTTCGTTGCTGGACGGGCCCTAAGCCTGAGGGCCCGGGTCGGCCGGCTCACCCATCTTGCGATGGTAAAGCGCTCGGCTGTCCTCGGTCAGCTCACTGAACTCCTTGAGCGTGGGGAGATCCTTCAGGCTACGCAGCCCGAAGAACTCCAAGAACCTCGGGCTGTTGCCGTACAGCATGGGACGGCCTGGTTCGTCCTTGCGGCCGAGCATCTTGAGCAGACCGCGCTCCAGCAGCACTTTGAGGGCCGAGCCCGAGTCGACGCCTCTGAGCTCCTCGATCTCAGGACGAGTAACAGGCTGGCGGTACGCCACGATTGCCAGCGTCTCGAGCTGAGCCCGCGTGAGCCGGACTGGCTTGAGCGCCACGAAATCCCGTACAAAAGGCGCGCTCGCAGCCGCCGTACGGAACTGGTAGCCGCCAGCTAGTTCGGCAAGCACGACGCCGCGATCCGTGTAGTCCGCGACCAGCTGCTGCAGCTGTTGCTTCACCTCGGCTGTGCTCGCCTGCGTCGCCCGCGCCAGCTGGCGTGGTGTGACAGGTCCCTCGGCCACGAAAAGCAAGCTCTCGATCACGCGCCTGAGATGTTGCTGGGCGGCGTCGGCCGGATCTGTCCCTGGCTCGGCCCCTGCTGCCGCGCGGGGCTCGGCGTGTGCCTGCGAGGCCGACACGCCGGACGAGCGCATCCCCCCCTTCGGCTCTGCATCGTCGCCATCCGGTGAAGCGCCAGCGCGCTGGAGACATCTGCCTCGCTTGAGCTCCACCACTTCTGACGTCGTTGCGACCCGCGGCTCGTCGGCCTCGCCCGGATCGTCCTCGCTTTTTCGCTCAATCGCCGCGTCTGGTGGGGAGTCAGGCATCCTGGCCAGCGTCGGGTCGTGTGCGGGTGGGGCGCCCGGCGACGTTGACCCATCCGGTGTGGCTTCCTGTTCGCTTGGCGTCCTTGCCGCCGGCATGTCGGGTCCGGTGGATCGCCGGCCTTGGTGTGCTTGCTGTGCCATGCTCAACCCCTGTTGGTTTCAAGGTCGATCACCGAACCGGAGGTCTCCTCGGCTTCAGCTATCCCGGCAAGCAGGGCGCTCTGCACGTACAGGGTCGCTCCAATCCCCGATTGGTAGACACGTAGCAGGTGCAGGCGGACCATTTCCAGGACCGCAAGAAACGACACCACGATATCGTAACGTCCGGCGATCCCTTCGAAAAGCTTGTCGAACTCGCAACGACCGCGTTCCCGAATCAGGTCGGTCAGCTGCGTCATGCGCTCTTGAAGGCTGATGCGCTCCGGCGTCACCTCGAGGGCAAGCCTGCCGCTGGCACGTTTGGCCACGCGCTCGAAGGCGTCTAGAAGCACAAACACATCGACCTCGGCCAGCCTGGCGGCACCACGGAATTCGGAAGCTCGATCGCAACGGGCGAACACGTCGCGTCCGCTGATGGGTCTTGAGCCCAGCTGCTGTGCCGCCGCCTTGTACTTCTGGTATTCGAGCAGGCGCCGGATCAGCTCTGCGCGCGGGTCCTGCTCGTCGTCCGGGGACTCGTCGTCCTGCTGATCCGCGGGGGACACCGGCAGCAGCATCCTGGACTTGATGTGCGCGAGCGTAGCCGCCATGAGCAGATACTCGCTCGCCACGTCGAGATTGAGCTCGCGCATGAGCCCGAGGTAATCGAGGTAGCGCTCGGTCACGAAAGCGATCGGCAGGTCCAGAATGTCGAGCTCGTGTTTACGGATCAGATGCAGCAGCAGATCGAGCGGGCCCTCGAACGAAGGAAGCTCGATCCGCAACGCGCGGTCATCCAGCGAGCTCAGGGGCTGCATCGAGAGGCCTTCCTCTCAGGACGGAGTAACCAGCTAGCCCCAAGAAAGCCGCGGACCAGCAATTTCGGCCGGTCCGATACCGCTAGCCTAGCTTCTGTATCAATATCAATACGCAAGCGGGTAGCTGAACGGTCGGCGAGCGATACTGGCGCGATCAAGGGCCATCGAATCATGTACGGGATCAGAGACACAGGACACTATTAGCCGCAGCCTCCCGAGGGTACCAAAAAAAGAGCGCAGATCGCACAGCACGAGCGGAAAAAACCAGTCAGACGCCGGTTGCGGCGGTTGGGAGCCTACAAGCGGGGTGATCGCCCGTTTCTCGTGGGGGTCGTTTCTGGTGGGGGTCGTGCACTCCTCGGTCGTGTCCCGACGGACACACAGTGGCACTACATTACTCGGGCGCAGTGTCGTTGCCCTATCGGGGATACGGATCAGTCACCCATGCCATCGATCCAGAGCCGAGGCTGTGTTCCCTGCGCGCTTGCGGTGCTCGCGACGCAGCTGCTCGTCGCTGTGGCCAGCGCGAATGGCCCGGTGCTCGAGCGGGCCCGTGTGGGTCTCGCTCGCTACGATCTGCAGGGCGATCGCACGGTCGGCATGCTCCAGGAGCTCAGCGAATTCCTCGTTGGCGATGCGCCGCAACGAGCGTTGCTGGAGGCGCGCTATATCCGCGCGGTGGCTACGATCGACATGCTCGTGGCGGCTCGCGTCCGCTCGGATAGTGAGCTCGAAGCGAAGCTCGCCGCTGTGTTTGCAGTCTCGCCGCAGCAGTTGCTGCCCAAGCTCCAGCAGGAGCTCGACGAGGTAGATCGGGGGGTCTACCGGGTATCCGTGCAGGAGGCTCGGCCCGTGCTTAGCCTGCTCACCGGCCAGGAGGCGGCGTTCTTTCACCCGCGCGGCCCGCGGCGCGACTTGCTCCTGGCTCATAGTGTGGTGACAAAGGACGCAACGCTGCAGTCGCTCGCGTCCGCTGCTCCGGACCCGTGCCCGGAGCAGCGGTCATGCGCACCCCCGTACGCTGGCTTGGACGCGCCGTCACGGCGCACACTGGCTTTCCTTCAGGAGGCTGACCGTGCACTGCGCAGGGTGAAGCGTGCGACCTCACAAGGCGACCCACTCGGCAGGGCGCTGGCACGGGAGATCGAAAACGCCAGCGCTCGGTTGCGAAGTCTTGAAGTTCCGATAAACGCCAGCCCGGAAGCGCTGACTGCTTCCGCGTTCGGTCGAACCGAGCCGGTGCGTGGCGACGTGTTGGTCCGAGTGTCGGCCAAGGAGCTGAGCTACGGTTTTGCACCAAGCGCCCGCCTTGGCGACGATGGCACGATCCTGTTTAGTGCCCCTGGACAACCACGGCTGCCCGCACGCCGAGTGGTACGTCTGCCCCGCGATTTCAAGCCTTGGATCGGTCCCATTGCCGAAGTCGAACGAGCATTGCGGCCAAGTCTGTCAGAGAGCACGTTGACCGTAGGCGTCAGCGTAGTCGGATCGCTCAAGGCCCATGTGCTGGCCAGAGTCCTGCTTTCACTCAGGCGTGCCGGAGGCACCGATCTACGACTGATGGGGCGCACCAAGGACGGCGCTCTGGCCGGCGTCCCTGTACGCGTCGTCTGGGGCAAAGAGATCAAAGAGCTACCCGAGAGCGCGCTGGGCCTTCGCCTGCGCCTGGGCCGCTTCTCTCTGCGCAAGGCGCAGACGAGCATCCAAATCGAGCGCATTAGGGTGGACGGAAGACGCCGCTTCGACTTCGAGACGCTGGCGGCCAAGGTGGGCAGGCCGCCGCGCAGCGCTTCGCTATCCTTCATGGCCAACGCCCCCGCGGGCACGCTCGTGACCTCTGCCTTCCACATCGTTCCAAAGCGAGGCCCCGTCACACTGTTGGTTCCCTGAAGGGTAAGGGTGAAGGGCGCGGTACACAGCTATGCTGGCGTCGTGCCGAGCCATGCGGATACTCATGCCTCTGGACGGACCCTTCAGGATCTTTGAGCATGGCGCGCACGATCATCGTCGGGGATGTGCACGGGTGTCGCCGCGAGCTTGAAGCCCTTCTCGAGGCCTGTGAGCTGGCGAGCGAGGACGAGTTGGTCCTGGTCGGGGACCTGGTGGCCAAGGGCCCCGATTCCGCGGGGGTGGTACGGCTCGTGCGGACGCTGGGAGCCAAAGCCGTGCGTGGCAATCACGACCAGCACTTGCTGAACTGGAAGCTCGCCACGGAGGCCGGACACCGTCCCGCGCCGAGACCCGAGCACGAGCGTGCGGCCAGGTCCTTGAGCGCGGCCGATTGGGAACACCTGGCGTCGTTGCCGAGCTATCTGCGACTTCCGCATCGCGGGGCTGTCGTGGTTCACGCCGGCTTGATGCCCGGCGTCGCCATCGAGCAGCAGGCGACTGACGACCTGCTGCGCCTGCGCAGCATTCGGGCGGACGGCAGCGGTTCGAGCAAGCTCGACGGCCGGCCGTGGGCGAGCCTGTGGCAGGGCCCCGAGCTGGTGTTTTTTGGCCACGATGCCCGCCGGGGACTGCAGCTGCACCCCCATGCCATCGGACTTGACACGGGCTGCGTGTATGGAAGGAAGCTGACAGCCTATCTGCTACCCGATCGTCGTTTGGTCAGTGTGCCGGCGCAGCGCCGCCACTGTCCGGTGGCAGCGCCGGCAGGGAGCGGTTCCGGGTGAAGGTGCGTGCCCGAACGCGCCGCCACCCCGCCGGGCGAGAACAGGAGCTCGCCGCGGGCCGGGTGCGGCTCGTGGTGCTTGCCGGCACCGGCGTTGATCAGCCGCTTCGGGAGGCGCTGGTAGTGCGCGACTCGCACGGCCAACCGCGGGCGTACCTCAACACATGCAAGCACCTGCCGATACCGCTGGACGGGGGCACGGGCGACTACCTCAGCGAAGAGGGCCGCTACTTGCTCTGCAGCACCCACGGAGCTCGCTACCGGCTCGAGGATGGCTACTGTGTCGATGGGCCGTGCGAGGGAGAGAGCCTCGATTCGCTCGCGGTCGAAGTGGAAGGCGGGCAGCTTTATGTGCTCGAGCCCGACGCCACGGCCTGCGATTGAGTCCTTGTCGCCTGCTGGCCAACCGCGTCCAGCCGGCCCACCGCGGCAGGCGCCGACAGCGGCCAGACCCGCGACCACGCCAGGTCCTCGCTCCCCCGTAAGACTGCTCCGCGCCGGGTCAACACCTCGCAACCTATGCGTGTGACCAACACGGTGTGCTCGAACTGAGCCGAAAGCGAGCGATCCTTGGTAACGACCGTCCAATCGTCGTCCAGCACCTCACACGCGTAGTGTCCCAGATTGATCATCGGCTCTATGGTGAACACCATGCCTGCCTTCAAACGCCTTCCCGTCCCCGCCCGGCCGAAATGAGGCACCTGCGGTGCCGTGTGGAACTCGCGGCCGATGCCGTGGCCCACGTAGTCTCGGACGACCGAGCAGCCCTCGGATTCGGCGTACTGCTGAATGGCGGCGCCGATGTCGCCCAGCCGTGCTCCGTGCCGAACTTGCGCGATGCCAAGCTCGAGGCAGCGACGCGCGGTTTCCACCACACGTTTGGCGTCTCCGCACGGGTTGCCGACGTAGAACATCGCGCTGGTGTCTCCGTGAAAGCCGTTTTTCCTTGGTAGGTACGAGGTCACGTCAACGTTGACGATATCGCCATCGCGCAGCACCCGTTTGGAAGGTATGCCGTGGCACACCACCTCGTTGATGCTGGTGCAGACGCTTTTCGGAAACCCGTTGTAGTTCAAAGGCGAGGGCCAACCCCCACGCGCAAGCGTGTAGTTGTGCACGAACTGGTTGATCTCGTCGGTCGTCGTACCCGGACGTACGCGCTCGCCCACAGCCACAAGCGTCTCGGCAGCTAGCTGGCACGCGGCGCGCATGCCTTCGAGCATGCTTGCGCTCATGATTTCGATGACCACGTCTTGAATCCGACTTTCAACCTACTGCAAACAGCGCGCGATGGCCACCCGAGCTGCCTTGTCCACCTGAACCGCGTTGTCCACCCGACCTGCCTTGTCCACCTGACCGCGTTGTCCACCTGAACCGAGCCCAGCCAGTCGGGTGGCCGCCGGAGCCGGCGATGGGGGCCTGTGCGCCGGCTCGATCGCGACGATTGACAAGGAGGCGGCCGGCGAGTAACCGTTGCTCGGACGGAGGTCGTCGTGCCGCAGTACGATGAAGAACGCATCGCCCGCGAAGAGGCGTATTGGACCCCAGCTCGACTCTTTACGTTTGGCTTCGTCTTCATGGCGGGCGCCATAGCGCTCATCGTGCTGCTCTCCGAGCTCCGCGGCCTCCTGGGCTGACTGCACTCCGCGAACGAAGACCCCTAACCAAAATCGAGCTCGTCGGGCTCATCGTCGGCCTCCTCGGTGTGGGGCTTGTATGCGGCCTCGTATTCCAGATCGTCGACGCAGAAGCCGATCTTGTTCAATGCGCCTAGCTCTTCGCGCTGGAAGTCCTGGAAAGTACCGTATCGCTTGGGGCGGCTCATGGGGAACAGTCTCCTTATGTTTAAGGCCAGCCTTCTTCGTGATGGGGAAATCAACCACCTTGCCCTACATTCACCGACATAATACCACTCCTAGTCGGGAATCCAAGAAAGTGGTCTTGTAGTTCCAGCGTGCGCATGGGACAGGTGGTGGCGATCGCGAACCAAAAGGGTGGCGTCGGCAAGACGACCACAGCGGTCAACCTTGCCGCCAGCTTGGCCATCGCCGAGCAGAGGGTGCTGCTGGTCGATCTCGACCCGCAGTGCAACGCGTCCACAGGTGTCGGCCGCGCAGAGCAGCTCACCGACGGCGGCTTGTATGCCGTGCTAATCAACGGTGAGTCCATCCTGGACGCTATCCTGGAAACAGACCTTCCATGCTTGCAGGTGGTGCCGTCGAGCCTTGACCTCGCGGCCGCAGAAATCGGGCTCGCTCAAGCGAGGGACCGATCGCATCGCCTGAGGCGCGCGCTCAACCCCATCCGAGCGCTCTACGACTTCGTCATCGTGGACTGCCCGCCTTCGCTCGGCGTACTGACCGTCAACGCCCTGGCTGCTGCAGACCACGTCATGGTGCCCATGCAGGCAGAGTACTATGCCATGGAGGGGCTATCGAGTCTGGTGGGCACGATCGAGCGGATTCAGAGAAACCTCAATCCGTCCCTGCGTCTGCACGGTGTGCTCTTCACGATGTTCGACCCCCGCAGCAACCTGTCGAATCAGGTGGCAACCGAAGTGCGAAAGCACTTTCACGTCTACAATACCGTGATCCCACGGAACGTGCGCCTGGCAGAGGCCCCATCCCACGGCAAGCCCGTCGTCCTGTACGATGCGACCTCCAAGGGCTCCCATGGCTACCTGAGCCTTGCGCGAGAGATTCTCGATCAAGTCGCGGCCTAGAGTCCTGGAACAGAAAAAGACACTAGTCCGCCGCAACGTGTTCTATGCCTGCAATGAAGCGACAGCCGTTAGGACGTGGCCTCGACGCCCTGTTCGCGGCCGAGCCTGATAGCAGCAACATCGACGCTTTCTACGCCCCTATCGAGCGATTGCATCCGGCACGGGTCCAACCGCGAACCAGCTTCGATGACGCGACGCTGGGCGAACTCGCCGATTCGATCCAGAGCGTGGGCATGCTGGAGCCTATCTTGGTCCGGCGCCGGACGGCTGGAGGGTACGAGATCGTCGCCGGAGAACGGCGCTGGAGGGCAGCCCAAAAGGCTGGCCTGCACGAAGTCCCGGTGATCGCTCGGGAGATGTCGAGCGGCGATGCCTACCAGGCCGCGCTGGTGGAGAATCTGCAGCGCGAAGATCTCAATCCAACGGAGACCGCCCGCGCCTTTCAGCGGCTCATTGACGAACACGGCCAGACACAGGAGTCGATTGCGAAACTGGTCGGTCGCGATCGATCGACCGTCGCCAACTCGTTGAGGCTGCTGAAGCTACCCCTCGACGTGCTCGACCGAATCGAGCAGGGCGACTTGTCCGAGGGTCACGGGCGCGCCTTGCTCACGCTTGCCGGGAGAGGCGCGCTGGTTTCGCGCTTGGCCCGCCAGGCGATACAGAAGGGGTGGAGCGTGCGAGAAACCGAGCGTCAGGCTCGCGCTGCTGCACGCACGCCCGAGCCGCCCGCCAAGAGCGGCTCGGCCAAGAGTGCCAATGTACGCGATCTGGAGGATCGACTCTCGCGCTCCCTCGGCGCCAGAACCGTCATTTCGGATCGGCGCGGACGCGGACACGTGAAGGTCAGTTTCTCAAGCTACGAAGAGCTGGATAGGTTGCTTGACCGTTTCATGGACCAGTAGTTCAACCGTCTGCCGCGTCCTGCTCCTTGAATGGAACCCATACAGCAACGGATCGTGGGCGCAGCCCGAGCCGGCCAACGACAGCAAATAGGGACCGAGGCGGAAGACGGCAAGCACGTTGCGGGTGTTCATCGCCTTGTGGGAGACTCGAGTCGAGTATGTCCGAAGTCGGCGATTCAGCCGTGGGTCAACTGCGCGATCAGCTTGCGCGCGAAAAGGGCAAGCTGCGGGCGTTGCGTGATATCGGACTGGCGCTCGGTTCGACGCTGGACTTGGACCAGCTGCTCGGGGTGCTGCTTGCCCGCGTCGCGAGTGTGATGGATAGCGAGCGCGCGCTCTTGTACGTTCTCGAGGACGACGGCAGCGAGCTCTGGTGCAAGGTGGGCGACGATGGTGCCATGCGCGAGTCGCGCTTGAAGTCGGGCGCGGGCCTTGCCGGCTGGGTCTCGGCACAAGGACGGGCCCTGAACGTCAAGGACGCTCGGCGAGATCCTCGCTTCAGCACGGACCTGGATCCCGTTGCTCAGTTGGATCCTCGCTCGGTGCTCGGCGTGCCCATGCGCAACCACCACGGCCGCGTGATCGGTGTGCTGCAGGTGATCAACAAGCACCAAGGCTACTTCGGCGTCGAAGACGAGGCCATGCTCGCTGCGCTCGCCGCTCCTGCCGCGGTGGTCATAGAGAACTCGAAGCTGTTCGTGTCTGTGGTCGGCAAGAACATCGAGCTGCTCGAGACGCAGGAGCAGCTGGAGCGGAAGGTGAAGGAGCTCGAGCTGCTGTTCGAGCTGGCGCAGCTGTCGGCCACGGCCACCGAGCTTGACGAGCTGCTCGACGGCGTGCTGGCTCGCACTACCGCTGCGATGGATGCGGAGGCGGCCGCCATCATGTTGGTGGACGCGCGAACCGGCGACATGCGCTTCAGCCATGCAAGGGGAGGTGATCCCGAGCGAGTCCTGCGCCTGCGCCTCCCGGCCGGCGAAGGGATTGGGGGCTGGGTAGCACGCTATGGCAGCCCGCTGGTGGTCAACGATGTGGACAAGGAAGAGCGCCACTCCAGGTCCATCGCCGACGAAGTGGGTTACCACCCGCGCTCGGTGCTGTGCGTTCCGTTGCAGCTTCCCGAGGGAGGCGCGATCGAGCTGCTCAACAAGAGCCAGGGCGAGGGCAGATTCAGCGCGGACGATCTGAAGTTGGCCACGGCCGTTGCAGGCCACGTGTCGACGGCAATCCAGCTGGCTCGTTCCCGCCGTAGTCGTCAGCAGCAGGAGCGACTGTCCACCATCGGGCAGCTCCTATCGAGCGTGCTGCACGACCTCAAGACCCCGATGACCGTGATCTCCGGCTATGCGCGCTTCGTCGGGCAAGAGCCGGACGCCGACAAGCTCAAGAAGTACGGCGAGGCCATTCTCAGACAGGTCGAGATCATCAACGCCATGACTGGGGAGATCCTGGCGTTCGCGAGCGGGGACAGTCAGCTCTGGCTGCGCAAGGTGTACGTGGTGCAGTACTTCGAGGAGCTGCTTGAGCAGCTGCGGATCGAGCTTGACGGTCGTGGTGTCGAAGTGGCGCTCGAGTTGCGTTACCGTGGCGTCGCGCGCTTCGACCAGCACAAGATTCAGCGTGCCGTGCACAATCTGGCTCGTAACGCCGCTCAGGCGCTGGGAGCAGGCGGAGGCAAGTTCACGATTCGGGTCGACAGGCGTCCCGAAGACGGGGCGCTCGTATTGACGTTCAGCGACGACGGCCCCGGCGTGGCACCAGAGATCCGCGATCGGATGTTCGAGTCGTTCACGAGCTTTGGAGCAAGCGGTGGCACCGGCCTTGGGCTGGCGATCGTCCGAAAGGTTGTCGAGGATCACGGTGGTGAGATCGAGCTGGAGAGTCGGCCCGGCGAAACGGTGTTCACGATCACGCTGCCCCAACAGCAGCAAGCAACCCAGCCAGACCGCGGTCCAGAGGCCGATGGGGTCGATCCAACCGCATCCGTGTAGATCGGGGCCGGCTGTATGCCGAACGGGACGCCGTTGGGAGTCGCCCTACTCGTCGCTGCGTCCTCCGAGCACGCCGGCGCGCATCAGGAGATACAGTAACTGCAGGATCGCGCTGATGGCGGCCGCGACGTAGGTCATGGCCGCGGCGTTCAACACCGCGCTGGTGCCCGCGACCTCCGACGCCGCGATCATGCCCGTGTCCTTCAAGACGGCTACGGCGCGGCTTGATGCGTTGAACTCCACCGGCAGGGTGACCAGCGTAAATACCACGAAGGCGCAGAACAGGACGATCCCGACCCAGATGAGGCCCGACGCTTGCATGAAGAAGCCGAGCCCGGCCACGATGAAGCCCAGGTTCGAGCCGATGGTTGCCGGCTTGACCACGAGGGACCTGAACTTGAGAGGTCCGTAGCCGGTGGCGTGCTGGATCGCATGCCCGGCTTCGTGTGCGGCCACCCCAAGCGAAGCCAGGGAGCGGCCGTCGTAGACATCCGGCGACAGCCTCAGTACCCGCTGGAAGGGATCGTAGTGATCCGCGAGAAACCCCGATACGCGCTCCACCCGCACGTTCGTGATACCCTTGCGCCGCATCAGCTCACGCGCAGCCTCCGCCCCCGACATTCCGCTGCGCGCCCTGACCTGACTGTAGCGCCGGAACGTGGACTTGACCTTGGCGTTGGCCCAGAAGCTCAGAGCCAGGCCAGGCACCAGAAACACGAAGTAGATGGGGTCGAAGTACATCATTTGTCGGCAAGGTAAGTCGTGTCGGGCCCCTGGCAAGGGTCCAAGGGTTGACAGCAACGAACGCGCATGAACCGGTCGGATACCATCAGCATTCAGGGACTCGAGGTGGAGTGCGTCGTGGGGGTGTACCCACGGGAGCGCTCGGCTCCGCAGCGAGTCGTTGTCGACGTGGATTGCCACCTTGATTTGGAGCCTTCCGCGCTGCGCGAGCGCCTCCGATTCTCTATCGACTACAGATGTATTTCCGAGGAGATAGTTTTTCTATTACGCTACTGTGGGTTTCGTATGCTGGAGACGGCGGCCTACACACTTGCGCGCTACCTGCTGGCACCCCCCTCGCTCGGGGAGCGGCGCTCGGCGATCAGTGAAGTCTGGATTAGGCTGACCAAGCCGGGAGCCCTTCCCGGTGGCGCCGCCCCGTCGCTGAGCCTGCGGCGTCGCGCCGCCGAGGTGCGCTTGCGCCAGGAGCAGCGGCCGTTCGGTGTCGTCGATGTGGTACACGAAACCAAGGGCGCCGGGGTTTATCGTTTGAACGTTGCCCCCGGGGCTGAGATCCCGTTGCATTTGCACCGCCGGATGCGGGAGGTGGAGATGGTGCTCACCCATGGGCTCGTATGCCAGAGCCGGGCTGCACCGCCGCGCGCCGTTCATCGCTGGCCCCTTGGCGCGCCGCACGGCTACAAGAACCCCACCGACCGCTATCAGACGATCCTGTGTGTGGATGCGCCGCGCTTCATCGAGGAGGATGAGATCCCCGTGCCGCAGCAACGCTCGGACATGCGGGAGATCAAGCCCGAATACGTGTGGATCGAGTGATGGCCAAGCCGGCGCCGGCGCGGGCCGCGAACACGGTGCGGGCTGGCCTGGCGCGTCCGGGAGCAGCGTGCACGAACGCCGCATGAAAGAACAAGCCAGCGAGCGCCTGGAGCTGCTGCGGGCGGAGATCCGCCGGCACGACTACCTGTACTACGTTACCGATCGTCCGGAGATCTCCGACGAGCGCTACGACGAGCTTTTCAGGGAGCTCGTCGAGCTCGAGCATCGTTTCCCCCAGCTTGTGGCTGCGGATTCGCCTTCCCAGAAGGTCCCCGGCGCGCCGCTCGATTCCTTTCCTACGCGGGATCACGCAGCACCGATGCTGAGCCTCAACTCTGACAGGCAAGAGGCAGGGCTCAGGCGCTTCGATGAGCGCTTGCGTAGGCTGCTGGACGAGGACCGCGTGTGCTACGTGCTGGAGCCCAAGCTCGACGGCGCATCCGTGGAGGTGGTTTACGAACGCGGTTCTCTGGCGCGAGCAGTGACTCGGGGCGACGGCGTTCGGGGTGAGGCGGTCACCCAGAACGTGCGCACCATAGCGAGCTTGGCCCTACGCTTGCGTAGCGTTTCGCTGGCCATCCCGGCGTTCCTGTCACTCAGAGGCGAAGTGATCATGCGCTTTGGCCCGTTCGGGCAGCTGAACGCGTCGCTGCTAGAGCAAGGCAAGACGCCTTTTGCCAACCCGCGCAACGCCGCGGCGGGCTCTCTGCGCCAGCTCGATCCACGCATATCGGCGAGCAGGCCGCTCGACATCGTCTTCTACGACGTGCTCGCCATGAGCGACGGGCCCGAGCTGCAGACACAGTGGCAGGTTCATCATGCGCTAAGACAGTGGGGTCTCAAGATCAGCGACCGACTCGAGCGCGCGCGCAGCGTCGACGAGATCCTGACTTACCACGGGGCGATGCAGCGTGAGCGCGATCGCCTCGACTACGAGATCGACGGTATCGTGATCAAGCTGGATTCGCTGAAGCATCGGTCCAGCGTGGGTTCGACTGCGCGCCATCCTCGTTGGGCGTACGCGCACAAGTTTTTGCCTCGGCGTGAGCAGACCCGAGTTTTGGAGATCATCGCCAGCGTGGGCCGAACGGGCGTCGTGACGCCTGTAGCTGTCCTGCGTCCGGTGGAGCTTTCCGGGGTTATGGTCTCTCGTGCCTCGCTGCACAACAGGGAGGAAGTGGAGCGCAAGGACGTTCGCGTCGGTGACATGGTCCGGGTGCAGCGCGCGGGCGACGTGATTCCGCAGATCCTGGAGCGGGTCATCGAGCCGGGGGTCCAGCGCGGCCCTGCCTTTCGCATGCCCGATGCCTGTCCGTCTTGTGGACGCCGGCTCGCGGATCGTGGACCGTTCACGGTGTGCACCAGCAGCTTCGACTGCCCGGCCCAGCGCGCAGGCCGCCTCACGCACTTCGCGTCGCGAGACGCGCTCGATATCGCGGGTCTCGGTGAGGAAACGGCTCGACTTCTGGTCGACGCCGGTTTGGTGAAGCGGTTGCCCGACCTTTTCGAGCTTCGCGAAGCTCCGCTGCTTTGCCTGGAGGGATTCGCTCACAAGTCGGCCACCAACTTGCTCGAGGCGATCCGCCGGGCTTCTCGCGTGGATCTGGCGCGTTTTCTTTACGCGCTGGGCATTCCGGAGGTAGGGGTGACCGTGGCCCGCAGCCTGGCCGCCCACTTCCATTCGCTGTCCGCCTTGAGGCGAGCCGACGTCGAGGGCCTGCAGTCAGTGCCTGGGCTCGGACCGCGCATGGCTGAAGCTATTTGCACCTTCTTCTCGGATCCCAATAACGCAGCCATGGTAGATGCGCTGCTGGATCGTGTCATCCTGCAAGACGCTCCCGGCTTGCAGCACGAGCAGCTGCGCGACCTCAGTTTCGTGTTCACGGGTTCGCTCGTGCGCCTGTCGCGTCGTGAGGCCCAGGCGCTGACCCGGCAGCATGGGGGTCGCGTCGTCAGTTCCGTCAGCAAGGGCGTGGACTACGTGGTTGCGGGAGCCGATCCAGGAACAAAGTACAGCAGAGCAAAGCAGCTGGGGCTCGTGGTCTTGACCGAGCAGGAGTGGATCAAGCTGCTCTTCGATCGCGGCATCAGTTTGGGATGAACGAGCACTAGTACCGCTTGCCAGGGATTATGGTGGATTCCAGCCGGCTCTGACGGCCGCTGGCAGTGTTGCACCTCCTCGAATATGCGCTGCACAGCATTGAAATGAACCGCAGTCTTCGTTGGTGCGCCTTGCCAGCGACCGACAGCCCTCGACGCCAATCGATCACAATCCCTGGCAAGCGGTACTAGGTTTTGCGCGGCGTCGTGCGGGGGTTGGCGCCGCCGACGGGCAGCAGGCGGACGGCGTGTTTGGGTAGGAGGCCGAGGTCGAGTCCGTGATTGCGCACCGCGTACTTTCGGTGTGTCCACACATCGTGGAGCTCGTCGCCTTCCCGTAGCTGCTGCTCCAGCAATGGGTAAGCATCGAGCGCCAGTCCGATCTTCCGCGCTTCGTCGTGTGGATTGAGGACAGCTAGATAGCCGCCGCCATCGCTTCGCGCGGCCCAAAGCAGTCGCGGAAAATCGTGTGCCAGAAGGTCCAGGCAACGGGTTGAGGTCGGGACGGCCAGGGTATCCTGGATAGCAAGTACCTGTTGCACGATCTCCATGCGGCCTTGTGGAACCGAGGCGAGATCTCGCGAGATCACAAGCGAGCCTCCGGTCAGCGCACCCACTGTGGCCAGTGTTCGGGCTTCCTCGACGCCCAATGCCAGGCCCTGGTCTCCCGGCAGCACGCTGTCGGGGTCGTTGTGCCACAGTCTTCCGTGCATGAACGTACGGCCGAGCGCATTGCGAATAGCGTTTCGTGTCGACGGGAACAGCTCGTAGTTGCCACCCAAGCGCTGCACGAGCCAGTCGCTCCAGGTGGGTGCGACGTCGGGGCCCGTGCGCATGCTGTCGACCAGACCCACGGCCGGACCCAGCGGGCAACCGCTGGCGACCAGGTGCACCTGATCCCCGACCGCTTCGCGGATGACCTCGAGTCCTGTGCGTAGCGCCTGGGCGCCGGTCGCCGAGGGGTCGTGCCGACGCCCCGGCAAGGTTGCAGCGAACAAGAAATCGAGCTCGAGCACGTGAAATCCCCACTCCAAAGCGAGCGTGCGAACCGTACGCGCCACCCATGCCAGCGCGCCCGGATGCGTGGTGTCGAGCGCCTTTGCGGCGCTCAACTTGCCCCAGGCTGGGTTGTAGACCGCGCGCCGGAGCTCGCCCCTGGGTCCTTTCAAGAACCACTCCGGCCGGTCGCGTACCACCGACGCTTCGGGGCGAGCTATGAAGGGTGCGAGCCATATGCCAGGCGTCATGTTGCGGCGCCGGATCTCATCTGCCATGCGGGCCATGCCGCTTGAAAAACCGTCGTTCGCGCGCAACCAGTCGCCGATCGCCAGCTGATAGCCCTGCGCCAGACGGAACTGTTCAAGAGGGATTCCCTCGGTGCCTGCGGATGCACGCTCCAAACACTGCAGCGCGAGCTCCTCATCGATGTTTGGGAAGGCGTGAGCAGAGCACCATGCGACCGGGCGAGCTCGCGGCACGCGTGCCGACATGCGTCGCCCCAGTCGGCTCGCGAACAGCTCGAGCAACTCCGCTGGGTCTTCTCCCCAAAGGACGAGCAGCGTTTCACACGCGCGTATCTGGTGAGGTTCGATGGCGGCGCCCTCAAAAGGCAGCCTGGCGACAATGCGTGTGCGCATCGGGTCTTCGGCGAAGATCTCGAAGCCCCCGAACTGCGAGCGTGTGGTGAGGTAGCCGAGGACGACCGAACGCCGCTCGGCCAGATCGCAGGCGCAGGTGCAGAGCTCGGAGTTGAAGTGGCCGATCGCTACGTCGTTGGGTGCAGCGCAATGGCGTGTGATCTCACCCAACCAGCGCCCTCGGGGCCGGGGTTCGGCTACGTTCGTGCCAAAGCTGGACGTACCGGACCAGGTTTGCCAGCCCTGCCTGAAGAAACGCAGCTTTCGAGTGCCGCGCTGCTCGAGCACCAGCGGTTCTACGCGATCCAGGGCGACATTCGGGCGCAGCGCCACCACCTGGGGCTGCACCAGCAATCCGTGTGGCTCGTGCAGGAACCTGAGCGTGACACCGATGTCGTCGTTCGTTCGCTCAAGGACCTCCTCGCCCCGCGCGGGGGGATCCACATCGATGACCAGACGTCGCCTGACCCCGTTGATGCGGTAGTCGGCGCGAGCTCGGTAGAGGTTGGGGTCAAAAAGACGGGGCGCCATTGGCGGAGCGCCCAACCTAGCCGAAGGGCGCAGCTTTCTCAACGGGCTTCGCCGACGGCGATGGCGACGAGATGATCCAGCGCTGCGACCGTTTTCTTGACCAGTACGTGCGTTGACGCGC
>JAKSBK010000506.1 GCA_022361155.1 Pseudomonadota bacterium | reverse complement strand
GGGGTCAGCCGCTATGAACAGGTGCAGGCGCAGATGCTGGCTTGGGCCGCGGCCCAGGCGGATATCGAAACGCTAACCCTGAGCTTGTTCACGCCGAGCGGCCTGTTGGCCCAGCATTTGCTCGCCAGCCAATGGGGAGCCGCGTTGCAGGACTATGTCCCGGCCACCAGCCGCACCAGCAACGATCTGCTGATCTTTGACCAGGCGCTGACGAGGATAGAGCCGGAGCCGCCCCTGCCCGGTATGGCCCAGAGTCTGTGGCTGATCAGCGCCGTGCCGCCGGCCGCAGAGCTGGGTCGCCTGGGCGAGTGGGCGGCGACCTTGGAGGAACAGGGCATCCCGCTCTTCCTGTGGCTGGTGGATGCGCCGGCTCGCCTGGCCTCGGAGGAGGCCGCGGCGCTGCAGAACCTGGCAGCGATTAGCGGTGGACAAGCCTTTCTATTCTCTAACGAAGAGCTGCTGCCCAATCCAGATACCTACTTCACACCGCTCTCGCAAGCTTATTACTTTCAGTATGAGTCGCCGGCGAGCAGCTCCGGCGAGCACAGCGTGCAATTGCAGTGGGCGCGCCAGGATGTGGTCGTCGAATCGCAGCCGTTGAGCTACAGCTTCATTATTCTGCCGCCCAACCCGATCTTTGTCACCCCGCCCAGCCGCATTGAGCGCCTGCCTTACGAAGAAGACCCCACGTTGCTCTCGCCCTTCAGCCAGCCGCTGGAGATCCTGATTGAATTCCCCGACAACTACCCCCGTGAAGTCCTGCGCAGCACGCTCTTTGTGAACGGCCAGCCGGTGGCCGAAAACCTGACAGCCCCTTTCAACAATTTCATTTGGGACTTGCAAGCCTATTCCAGCAGCCAGCAATTGTTGCTGGCTGTTGAGGTGGAGGACGAATTGGGCCGCGTGGGTCGCAGCGAGGACCATACGATTCAGATCGCCACCCAGCCGCCGCCCACCTGGTTCCAGGCCCTGCTGGCCCGCGGGGCGCCGGCGCTGGCCCTGGCAATGGTGCTGATCGTCGCCGGCGCGGTCTTTGTGGTCTTAGTGATCTCCGGCCGCATCCAGCCCCCGGCTCTGGCCACCACGGAAGACATTGGTGAAGGGGACCCCATGAACGAGGCGCCAATTGAGACCAGGGCGGGTCCGCCTGATCCCGATGAGGCTTTGCCGATGGCGGCCC
>JAKSBK010000505.1 GCA_022361155.1 Pseudomonadota bacterium | reverse complement strand
TGCAAACGTATCCCGTGCCGCTGCGCACTGACGGCCAGGCAATACCGGTAGAGCTCGGTCAGCTCGGGGTCTGGACGAAACAGGTGGGTGCGGCGCAGCGTGCGGCGCGTGACCATCACCGTCATTCCAGGCACGATGTAGCGTGGTTGCGTCATGCTTCGCACACCGCACCAAGCATGCCGGACACCACCGCAGCTCATTTCGCATACTTACGCTACCGGTGGTGGCGAAAGTGCCGGCGCACGCCGGCGGACGCCAACGAGGGTCGGGTCGGCGCGCTGCGCCGAGGTCCAAACGCGAGGCCCGCCAGCTCTTGGACGGCGGGGCGATAGCGATCAATGGCACCCGTGCGGAGCCTGGCCATGTGCTAACCCCGAGCGATCTGCTGCACGCGCACACGATCCTACTGCAGCGCGGCAAGAAGCACTGGCACGCTACCCGCTGGACGTAGGGCGCTCTTCGGACCGAACGTTCCTGTTGAGCACTCTTGCAGGTGTTCTTGGAGTGAACGGCAAAGAGCGGGGGCATTGGCGCCGGGTCGGCCCGGTGGCCGGGACGCTTTGCGGGGTCGGCCGGCGTGCACGATGTGCGCGCGGTAATCAAGCCCACGAGCTGAGCCCAGGCGCGCACGCACGCCGGCCTCGACCAAGATCCGCTCGACGCACGCGCCAACCCGGCGAGTGAGCTTGGATGCGGGTTGGCACGCGCTACGCCCCCGCAAAACGTCCCGGCCACCGGGCCTGCATGTTTGGCATCGTCTGGAATCCGACCAGGGGATTCGCCCGCTGTCCGAGGTTGCCAGATGCGGCCGTCGAGTCTACGACTCGTGGGAGTGGGCGGAACGAAGCGCGCGTGCTTCCTTTCGGCCGGACCCCGGTGGAGGAAAGCGATGCGCTCAGGGATGGCTGCTGTTTGTTTTGCGATCCTGCTCGCGGCGTTTGCTGGCTGCAGCAGGAGCCACCTGCATGGGCCTGCGCTGCCGGACGCTGCGGGCGGCGCGGATGCAGCCGCCGACGCTGCGACCGATGCATCCTCCGACGCATGCATGCCCGAGACCGAGCGCTGCAACGCAGTAGACGACGACTGCGACGGGATGGTCGACGAGTCGCTGAGCCGGGCGTGCGGCAGCGACGTGGGCGCATGCAGGGCGGGCAGCCAGCGCTGCCAGGAAGGCGTCTGGGACTCGTGTACCGGGGCGTTGGGGCGTGTCCTGGAAAGCTGCAACGGAGTGGATGACGACTGCGACGGCAAGCTGGACGAGGCCTTGATGCGCCCGTGCGGCAGTACGGTAGGGGCCTGCGAGGCGGGCGCAGAAACCTGTTCGGATGGCTCCTGGCATAGCTGCACGGCGCTTGGCCCTTCCATGGAAGCGTGCGACGGCATGCTCGATGAAGACTGCGATGGCACCGTGGACGAGGGCTGCGACTGCGTAACAGGCACGGCGCGCCCGTGCGGCTCGGACGTGGGCGCGTGCAAGGCAGGGAGCCAGCTTTGCGAAGCGGGCGCCTGGGCCGCATGCCAGGACGCTGTCCATCCCAGCCTCGAACGCTGCAACGCCGTGGACGACGACTGCGACGGCAAGCTGGACGAGGCCTTGATGCGCCCGTGCGGCAGCGATGTCGGAGTGTGCCAGGCGGGCGACGAAACCTGCACGGCCGGGGCGTGGGTCGACTGCAGCGCCATCGGCCCCGGCCCCGAGCGCTGCAACGACCTGGACGACGACTGCGACGGCTCGCTGGACGAGGGCCTGCGTTGCGCGCCGCCCTGCGAAGAGGGCATCTCGGCCGGTTGGGGCCACACCTGCGCGCGCCTCGAAACGGGCGAGATTCGCTGCTGGGGCCGGAACTCATCCGGGCAGCTGGGCATTGGCAAGGGTGACCCCAGGAGCCGGTACGTTCCCGTCCCCGTCAGGGCGGCCATCACCGGTGCGCTCGACGTAGCAGCAGGCGGCAACGGGACCTGCGCGCGCCTTGAGGCGGGCGAGGTCTGGTGGTGGGGCCACCAAGTGCTCAGGTTCGAGGGCATCACGCCGATTCTGGTTCCCGGTGTGATGCACGCGAGCGAGCTCAGTATTGCTGAGGACCACATCTGCGCGCTGCTCAGGAGCGGCGAGGTCATGTGCTGGGGCAAGAACCTGTACGGCCAGCTCGGCAACGGTGATCAGACGCGCCTTCTCGAGTTGCCCGTTTTCGTCTCCGGCGTCCGCGACCCCGTGAGCGTGCACGCGGAGCGCCACCGCAGCTGCGCGTTGCTGCGCACGGGCGAGCTGAGCTGTTGGGGCCTCGTCAACGGTGAGCTGGCCCTTGCGCCGGTGACCGTGGTGACCCTCGCGAATGCAGTACAGATCAGCGTCGGGGAGCACCACACCTGCGCGTTGCTGGTCAACGGGCAGGTCCAGTGTTGGCAGACAGGCCCCCGCAGTGGCATGCCGGAGACCGTGGCGAACCTCGAGGGTGCCGTCGAGATC
>JAKSBK010000504.1 GCA_022361155.1 Pseudomonadota bacterium | reverse complement strand
GCAGGGGATAGGGATGCAAGATGCGGGCGGGAGGTAGCCAGCGCTCAATGAGCCGCCGCATTCGTTGCCAGGTCATGTTGGTTTTGTGGCTGCGTCGTCCAAGACTCCGCCGCCAGTACCAGATACCACCTCAACGAGCACCTCATGACGGCGCTACGCGCGGCCGGCTACACGCCCGCATGGTGCGAGCAGCAGCTGGCCAAGTGGAACTACAAACTCGATGAAGACGACGACGCGATTGACACGATCGAGGCGTGGATACGCAAGCACCGATTCAACGCCGCAGGCAAGTGCTGCGAGGCGCTTGTCGATGAGTTGACCTACCTCGAAAACAACAAGGACCGGATGCACTACGCCTCGCACCGAGCGTCCGGGCTGCCGTGTGGCAGCGGCCCAACCGAGGCAGCGTACAAATCGGTGGTCAAGGCGCGAGCATGTCGCTCGGGCCAGCGTTGGCACCCCCGAGGGTGTCGACAACATCCTGACCCTACGTGCGCTTGCTCAAAGCGAACGGCTCCCCCGTGCATTTGAAGTGCTACGCCGTGACTACTACGTCGCCGATGTCAGGCTCGCCGCCTGATCCGAGAGCGTTCCAGACCCATTTGATCGGGTGCTTTCCGGGGTCGCTGCACGCCGATGAGGGTCCACGGTGCGAGCCTAGAATCGGTGAGTTATGACTTGATGAGTTATGACTTGATGAGTTATGACTTGATGAGTTAGACATGTTCGTGGGTCGGAGACGTGAGCTCGAGCTGCTCGGGCGGCAGTACAACCGGACAGAGGGGGCATTCGTGCCGGTCTACGGTCGCCGGCGGATTGGCAAGAGCGAGCTCTTGCGGCAGTTCCTGCGCTCGCGACCGGGGCTCTATTTCGTTGGCAAGTCGGCGCCGCGCGAGCTGCAGCTGCGCGAATTCGCGCGCGAGGCTGCCCGACTGCTGGATGAACGCCTGCTGGAGTCGCTCGGTCCGAGAGGCGACTGGAAGTCGCTGCTGCAGGAGGTCACGGATCGTTGGCGCGGGCCCGGCAAGCTGGTGCTCGCTTTTGATGAGTTCCAATGGACTGCGGAGTCCTGTCCCGAACTGACGAGCGTCCTGCAGGAGCTATGGGACCGACAGTGGCGCAGTGCCGGCGTGATGCTGATACTTTGCGGCTCGCTGATAGGTTTCATGGAACGCGAGGTCTTGGGGCGAAAGAGCCCGCTCTTCGGCCGGCGCACGGCCGAGATACGCTTGCGACCATTTGAGCCGCAGGAAGCCGCCGAGTTCCATCCGCGCTGGTCGCGCACCGACCAGGCCAGCGCATACTTCTTCTGTGGCGGCGTTGCGCAATACCATCGAGCCCTTGATCCGGAGCTTTCGATTCGGCAGAACCTCCAAGCCACGATACTGTCGGAGTTTGCCCCGCTGTTCCGTGAGCCCGACTTCCTGCTGCGTGAAGAGCTTCGTGATCTTGAGAAGTACCACGCGGTGCTGGCCTCGGTCGCTTCGGGCGCCAACACGCTGGCCGCGATAGCGTCTCGGACGCAAGTCCCGCGTGGCAGCGTGCACTACTATACCGAGACCCTGAACGAGCTCGGCTACAT
>JAKSBK010000503.1 GCA_022361155.1 Pseudomonadota bacterium | reverse complement strand
GTACTTCTGGAGCTTCCGTACGCTGCTGCGATCACGAACGGTGTTTGGAAAATCTCCCGAGCAGCGTGGGGGGACTTGGTACGAACACCTGGAGCACTATGCAGAGCGCCTTCGCACCCCCCTGTCCATCGCATTCGCTTTTGTAGCAACCCACAACCATTTCGTCCTCGAACGCGGCGGCAAGGTGTTCAACCGAAGCGCACCGGTCATCAAGCTCCCGCCGGACGCCACCGAGGACGACCACCTCGCGCTGCTCGGCCTGCTCAACTCGTCGGTAGCCTGCTTCTGGATGAAGCAGGTGTTTCATTGCAAGGGAAGCCAAGGCATCAACGAGGGACTGAAGAGCTCGCTGTGGGAGCAGTTCTACGAGTTCGATGCAACGAAGATGAAGCTGTTCCCGATACCGCGCGAGGCCGAACGAATTGTGTCGTACGCCGCTAGGCTCGACGAGCTAGCACGGGAGCGAACCACTCGTGACGTACGTCGAGTCCTGGCCGACAGCGGCTGGTCCAGTGCAGTGGAGCTTAGCACCGCGCTCGACCGCCGCCGGGAAGACGACATCGCCGATCTGCGGCGCATGGTCGCGTTGCAGGAAGAGCTCGACTGGCTGTGCTACGCGATGTACGGCCTCGACGACGGGGACGACGTCGTTCCCCCTCAGTCGGTCGAGCAGGTGCCGCCCACGTGGCTTCCCTGGTGCCTGGAGTTTGCCGAGCGCGATGCGGCGAATCGAGCGGCGTGCGCGCGAGGCGACGAACCGGAAGAGCAGCCCTCTGTCTGGTTCGACCGCCACCGCTGGGAGTCGGTGACCGCGCTACCCGAGCCACTTTCAGTTACGACATGCGCGCGCTTCGAGTCGCGGCGTGAGCGGATGCGGAAGACGCCAGCTCTCGCGTTGATCGAGACGGCCAACTACAAACGTCGCTGGTACAAGCCCGACCACAAGACCGAAGAGAATCAGACGCTCGCCGCTTGGCTCGCTGACCAGTTCGAGGCCGCGGCCCGGGAGCGGGGGCGCCCTGCGGTGGCTGAACAGCTCGCCGCGGCGCTTCAGGATGATGGGCGGGTCCTTGCGGTATGCGAGGTGCTCACAGGCCGCCGTGACTACAATCTGACGGCCCTCGTGGCACAGATGCTGTCCGCGGAGGCGGTTCCAAACCACCCGTTGCACCTCTACAAGCCAGCCGGACTACTTAAGCACGGGGTTTGGGAGCGCATGCGGGAGGCCCAGCGGCGTGAGGATGCAGGAGAAGACGTCACCCCCGAGGTGCCCCCATCCTATCGGAGCGGTGATTTCCTCCGGACGGAGTATTGGCGGGTACGCGGCAAGCTCGATGTCCCCAAGGAGCGTTTCATCGCTTTCACCGAGGTGCCCGGTCGCAACAATGTCGACACGCTGTATGGCTGGGCAGGCTGGACGTCGCTCGAGCGTCTGAAGGCGATCCTCGCCATCGACGAGGAGCTCGAGGACGGCGGCGTGCCCCTGGCCGACCGCATCGCGCTGCTCGACAGCGCCTGGCGTCTTCTTCCCGACGTGGCGCGCGAGGATGGAACCGTTGCAGGCCGGCTCAAGGCGGAGCTGCAGGCGCTCGCCGGCAGCGACGGGCCCAGCAGGGAGTTGCTCGAGGACTGGCGCAAGCGGTTCCCGCCGCCGAGCTCATGCGCGAGCCGCAGCAACCGGAAGAGCCGCGGGAACAGCCGCATACGCAACAAACGACCGGCGCCGAAGGGACGTGAAGCAGAACAGCCCACGCAGGTGGGTGCGGGGGACGATGCGCGGTGAAGGTGCCCGTGAACCCATCCATCTACCACATCACGCATGTGGACAATCTCGCCGCGATAGTAGCGAGCGGAGGTCTCATTTCGGACGCGGCCATGATCCAGCGCGGAGGCCCAACCGCGCCGATCGGAATGCAGGGCATCAAGCAGCGGCGCCTCGGCTTGCCCGTAGCAAGTCATCCGGGCACGTCTGTTGGCGACTACGTGCCGTTCTACTTTTGTCCACGCTCGATTATGCTTTTCGTCATCCACTGCGCCAACCATCCCGAGCTCACCTATACGGCTGGCCAATCACCCGTCATCCACCTGGTAGCCGACCTCCACGAGGTAGTGAGTTGGGCCTCGACTCGGGGGTGGAAATGGGCCTTCAGTCTATCGAACGCAGGGGCCCACTACGCGGAGTTCCGCGCCAGTGTTCAAGATATCTCGGAGATCGACTGGGATGCCGTGGCAGCTACAGACTTTCGCGACCGGGCTGTGAAAGAGGGCAAGCAAGCCGAGTTTCTCTTCTACGGCGACTTCCCATGGTCGCTCGTGTCTCGTATCGGCGTGTATTCACCGGCGGTGGCCAATCAAGCGCGTTCAGGGATCGGTGGAGCAGTCCACCAACCTGCGATCTCGGTGGAGCGAGGTTGGTACTTCTAGCGGAGACAGAACCATGGAGCTGACCAAGGGGAACATTCTAAACGCAGACGTCGAGGCGCTCGTCAATACTGTCAATTGCATCGGCTACATGGGGCGTGGGATCGCTGCCCAGTTCAAGCGCGCCTTCCCCGAGAATTTCCGAGTCTATCAGATCGCATGCAAGCGCAAGGAGGTCGTTCCCGGCCAGATGCTCGTCGTCCCGACTGGCCAGCTCACCAATCCGCGCTGGATCATCAACTTCCCGACCAAGCGGCATTGGCGGGGCAAGAGCCGCATCGAAGATATCGAGAGCGGTCTGAGTGCGCTCGTCCAAGAGGTACAGGAGCGGGACATCCGCTCCATCGCCATCCCACCCCTCGGATGCGGGCTGGGTGGCCTCGAGTGGAGCGAGGTGCGGCCGCGCATCGAGCAGGCGTTCGCCAACATGCAAGGCGTTCGCGTCGTGGTCTACGAGCCTACCGACGATCCAGCGGTATCGAAAGTGTCGAAAGGAAAGGAGGCTCCGAAGCTCACACCGGGCCGCGCGGTTCTGGTCGGGCTTGTCGAGCGCTATCTCGCTGCGCTTATGGACGTCTCTATCTCGCTGCTCGAGATCCACAAGCTCATGTACTTCGCACAAGAAGCCGGCGAGCCTTTGCGCCTTCGATTCGCAAAAGGGCTATACGGGCCATATGCCGAGAATCTGCGACACGTACTGGCCGCCGTGGAAGGGTACATGCTGTCCGGATACATGGCGGGAGGCGACGCGCCCGACAAACCCATCGAGCTGGTGCCGGGGGCGGTCGAGGACGCCAGGAGATTCCTTGCGGCGCATCCGAAAACGCTGGAGCGCTTCGAGCGGGTCACGAAGCTTGTCGAGGGCTTCGAGACACCTTTCGGCCTTGAGCTGCTTTCCACTGTTCACTGGGGGGTCACTCGCGAACATGCGCTTGGCGACGACCAGATCGTCCGTGTAGTTCACGAATGGGGACCTCGGAAGCGATCGTTCAGCCAGCGCCAAATTCACTTGACGGCTCGGCGGTTGGCGGATGCTGGCTGGATTCGCGACGGGGCCGCGACGCCTCAAGGAGCCGAGTAGCCATGACACTGGCGATCACCGACGCTTTCGAGCTTCCGCGGCCGGAAGATATCCGGGCGATGGGCTTCGTGATCAAGCTGCGCGAAGCCGAGCCCGGCTCCGACGAGGTCAACCAGCTCGTCAATGACTACGTCATCACCCCCGCCGTCGAGAAGGAGCTCCCGCGCATCCTCGACGACATGAAGCAGGTCTTCGATCGCGGAGAGGAGTACGGCCGCTTCATCCACGGCAGCTTCGGCAGCGGCAAGTCGCACTTCATGACGATGCTGGCGATGCTCCTGGAGAACGTCGCCCCCGCCTGGGACAAGTTCCGGTTTCTACTGCGGGCTCATCGCGACGAGCTCGCGAGCAAGGGCCGCGAGGTTCCCGGCCACGAGACCTGGATTCCAGACGCGAAGCTGCTCGTGGTTCGGATCCACATGCTGTCGGTGCGCGGTCGCGCCACAGGCTTCGACCGCGCCGTGTACGACGCCTTCGACGAGGCTCTCAAGCGGCGCGGCAAGGCACCCTTCGAGTTCCTGAACGTCGATGCCATCTTCGACGAGGTTCGCCGCGAGGCAGACGAGTACGGTGACATCGTCTGGAAGCGCCTCGAGACCGCCGGAATCGTCGGTGGCCGCGACGACTTCGAGAAGCTCGCGAACGGGTCGGCCAAGGCCCGCGAACGCTTCGCGCGCACGTGGCTCGAGTACAAGGGGCGCGATCCGTCGCAGGCGGGCATCGACCCGCGCTGGAGCGAGGGGCTCGAGCGCATGGGCGAGCACGCCAGGTCGCAGGGCTTCGGCGGCATCGTGCTGATGGTCGACGAGTTCCTGCTCTGGCTCGCGGAGAAGTCCGGCCAGGAGTTCGTTCGCGAGATCAACAGCCTCAACGTCATCGTCGATCACAACACAGGGCAGCGGCCAGCACCCGTCTTCGTGTTCGTCGCAAGGCAGCGGAACCTGCAGGAGTTCTTCCCGGACCTCGTGGACGAGAGCAAGATCCACGAGCACCTCGACCACCACGCGAAGCGCTTCGAGGTCACCAAGCTCCAGGACGTCGAGCTCCGGCACATCGTCCGCGGGCGTGTGCTGCGCGCGCGGGACAAGGAGGCTGTCAAGCACGCCGTCGGCGGCCTGACGGATGCGCACCAGAAGCTGCTGCCCGCGCTGCTGGCGGGCGCCGACATCGACTACCTGCATCCTGCGCCGGACGCTCTCTCACCTCGCCGAAGAGACCCTCACCGTGCTCGGGGACGGCGCGAGCTCGCTTCTGGCCGAAGCGGATCGGCTCGGCCGGGAAACGCTGACCCCGACGCAGTTGCAGACGAGCCGCGTGCTGCCGCTAGCGTTCGCCGATCGTTGCCACGCGCTTGCCCGGCAGGCCGCCGCTGGCAAGCCCGTTTCCGCGGCCGACATCGCCTGGCTGGCGTCGCACCGGGCGGCGCGCATGCATCGGGCCGACATGACGGTGCTCGACTGCATCGCCAGGCTGTCGCGATATCTCGACCAGCCCTTCTCGCCAAACGCCGACATCCTCGAGCAGGTTCGGGCCTACCAGCACGAAGGCGCGTTCGCCGACCTCGCGGTGATGCAACTCCGGCGCGCCATGGCGAGCAGTGCTCGCTACCACGCCGAGGCGAACAAGGTCCTCGTGGCGGTACGGGAGCGCCGAGATCGTGAGAACAGCCACTTCGCCGAGACGATCGCGGCGGCCTACGAGGGTGCCCTGCACCGTGACGGGCTCACCCCGCTGCATCGTCTGTGGAAGCGCACCGTCGCGCCGCTCTGGCAAGAGGAGCCGAAGGCACGCATCTACCTCGTCGTCCTCGATGGTTGCAGCTACCCGGTCTTTCTCGAGCTGCTCTACGCCCTTGCTCAGGACAGCAGCTTCCCGCTCGGGATCAAGCCGGACGCCGAGGGTCGTGTCGTAGGTCTTCCCGGGCTTGCCCCACTCCCCACGGTGACGAGCCACGCGCGCGGAGCGATCTTCCTTGGGGAGCTTCCGAACGACCCGCTCGTGGCGGAGACGGTCTTCCGCGACCAGGACGAGGCGAAGACAGACAAGGCGCGCTTCCACCAGAACGCTGCCCTCGACGGCCGCACGCGCCGGTTGCTCCTGAAGGGCGACCTGTCCGACGGCGGACAGACGCTGCTTCAGACACTCGAAGACGAGTCCGTCGCCGTCGTGGCGGCGGTGTTCAACGCCGTCGATGATCAGATCGGCTCGTCGAATACCGGCGCTACCGTCCGGCTGCTGCCCGAGGACATCATGGGTTTCAAGCCCAGCTTACGGGCGGCCGTCCGAGCGGGACGGCACGTGCTGGTCACCGCCGACCACGGCCACAGTCCCTTCGTCGACAAAGCTCTCCGCGCCGGCGCGGGCAAAGCACCACGGTACATCGCGCTCGGGAAGAACGACGCCCCGCCGGAGGGCTTCATGGAGATCGACATCGGCGCCCTCGGTGGTCCCCCTGAAAGGCGGGCGTTCGCCTGGCGCTCGGGGGGCTACCTCGGCAACCCGCAGGTGGGTTTCCACGGCGGTTGCGGTCTCGAGGAGATGGTCGTTCCCCTTGCATGGCTCGAGCGGGATGGACTCCACGCAGACGAGCCGGCGTGGTGGTTTGGCCGCGGCGTGCTCCTCGAGCAACCTTCGATACGCCCGGCAGAGCCGCCGATCGTCACGCCGCTCCCATCCGAGGAGCTCAAGCCCAAGAAGGCGGCGCCCCAGCTCTCCCTGTTCGATCCCGCCGACAAAGCGGCGTCG
Organism: Pseudomonadota bacterium; assembly: GCA_022361155.1. Taxonomy (NCBI): domain Bacteria; kingdom Pseudomonadati; phylum Pseudomonadota; species Pseudomonadota bacterium. The sequence continues at coordinate 11,398 of JAKSBK010000503.1, read as the reverse complement.
CTTGGCCTTCCCTCCTCGCTGTTGGAACGCCTCAATGGGGACCAGAAGGCGGTGCTGGTTTTGCTCAAAGAGAATGGATCTGCACGTGCGAGCGAGCTCGCGGACCGACTGGCCAAGAACCCTGGTCGCCTGAACGGTCTGATGCGAACGCTGCGGCGCACACTTCACTCGGAAGGCCTCGTCCTCTTCACGGATGAAGTCCTGCCGAGCGGCGAGACGCTGTATCGCTACCAAGCACCAGCGGCTCAGAAAGGGGATGCATGAAGGCCGCCGTCGCCGAATCCACCGCCATCGTCAGTGCGCTGCGCAGCGGTCTGGTTCCCAGCCAGGGCCTCGAGCACTTGGCGACCGGGCTCGATGCGCTCGTCGACGCCGTCAACGAGGAGCTCGATTTCGTGGCTGGCGGCAAGGGGCTCTCGAAGTGGATCCGGGGCGAGTACGGCACGGGCAAGACGTTTGCGGCCCGCTACCTCTGCGCCCACGCACGGCAGCGGCGCTTTGCTACTTCCGAGGTTCAGATCTCCATCAACGACACACCGTTGCACCACCTGGAAACGGTGTATCGCCGGCTCATCGAGCGCCTCGAAACCGCCGCAGATGGACCGAACGCATTTCAGGCCATCGTCGAAGGCTGGCTCTACCAGGTCGGGGACGAGGTGACGCGCCTGCGCGGAATCAGCGAGGATGACCCGGCGTTTGCCGATGCGACCGAGCAGCGGCTCGAGGACAAGCTGGCGGATCTCTCGCGCCGCAACCCCGCCTACGCGCAGGTCCTCCGCGCCTACCACCGCGCCACGCACGAAGGCGACTTCGCCACCGCCCAGGGCTTGCTCGCCTGGCTGGCAGGTCAGCCTCATACGGATCGTTCGGTGCTCAAGGCCGCCGGCGTCAAGGGAAAGGTCGACGGCCAGGCGTCGCTGACCTTCCTCGCCGGCCTGCTGCAGCTCCTCGAGCAGTCGAGCTACGCCGGGCTGGTGGTCGTGCTCGACGAAGTCGAGACCATCCAAAGGATGAACGCTCAGACTCGCGAGAAGTCCCTGAACGCGCTCCGCCAGTTGATGGACATGCTGGCCAAGGACGAGCTTCCAGGTCTGTATCTGGTGGTCACGGGAACGCGAGACTTCTACGAGGGCTACAAAGGACTGAAGGGGCTCGCGCCGCTGCACCAGCGAGTTCAGGTCAACTTCGGCAAGGACGCCACCTTCGACAACTTGAAGGCACCCCAGGTACGGCTGTTGCCGTTCACCGAGGATCGTCTTCTCACCGTCGGGAAGAAGGTCCGGGACTTGTATCCCGCAAAGCACGGCGAACGCGTATCGCAGAAGATGGGCGACGCGTTCCTGAAGGCCCTGGTGAACCAGGTGACCGCCGGCTTCGGTGGCTCGGTGGCCCTCGCTCCGAGGCTGTTCCTCCGCGAGCTCGTCGACGTGCTGGACCGCGTCGATCAGCACGAGGCCTACGATCCCGCAGAGCACTACAAGCTGGACCTCGGTGACGAGAGCAAGCTGACTCCCGAAGAGCTCGCGGCCAAGCACGGCAGGGAGCCGAGCTATCCCGACGACGAGAGCACCGGGGACGATGCGGCGACCAAGACGAGGCGGCTGGACGGGTAACGCATGGGAGGATTCGAGCGCCTACACCCGCACGTTCAACACGCCATCGTCCATGACCTGGGATGGCGCGCGCTGCGGCCGGTGCAGGAGCTGACGATCGACGCGGTCCTCGATGGCTGCAACGCCGTTGTGCTTGCCCCGACGGCAGGGGGCAAGACCGAGGCCGCGATGTTCCCCATTCTCTCGCGGATCCTCTCCGACGAACCGCCACCGGTCGCGGCGCTCTACATCTGCCCCATCCGAGCGCTCCTGAACAACCAAGAGCATCGTCTTCAGGGCTATGCCCGCATGGTCGGGCTGGAAGTGTTCAAGTGGCACGGCGACGTCAGTGACTCGCGCAAGCAGCGGTTTCGCGAATCGCCGGCCCACGTGCTGATGACGACACCGGAGTCCCTGGAGGTCATGATGATCAGCGCCCGCACCGACGCGCGCGCGATCTTCCAGGGGCTCACCGCAGTCATCATCGACGAGGTGCATGCGTTCGCCGCCGACGATCGCGGTGCGCACCTCGCTGGTCTGCTCGAGCGATTGGTCGCCATGTGCGGCCGCGATGTTCAGCGACTCGGACTGTCAGCAACCGTTGGCAACCCGAACGTCATCGGCGAGTGGCTACAGGGCTCGAGCCGCCAACCGTGCCGTCTGGTGGACCCACCGCGGCCAAAGGCAGATCGCGACCTTCGTGCAGATCTCTGCGCCGACATTGGGGAGGCTGCCGCGGGCATCGCGCAGATTGCGCGGGGAAAGAAGAGCCTCGTCTTCGTCGAGAGTCGCTCCAAGGCCGAGAAGGTGGCCCACGCGCTGACCGGAACCGGCGTCGAGGTCTTCATCCATCACAGCTCGGTGAGCCGGTCGGACCGGGCGCTTGCAGAAGAGCAATTCGCCCGAGGGCAAAACACCGCCATCGTCTGCACATCGACGATGGAGCTCGGGATCGACGTCGGAGATCTCGACCAGGTCATCCAAGTGGATGCCCCCGCAACGGTCGCGTCCTTTCTGCAACGGCTTGGACGAACGGGACGGCGTCCGAACACGAGAGGGAACTGTACCTTCTTCTGCCTCAGCCCTGAGTCGCTGCTCCAGTCGGTCGCATTGCTGCGCCTCGCCGACTCCGGCTGGGTGGAGGACGTCCAGCCGGCTGCCCATGCCATGCATGTGCTCGCCCACCAGGTCATGGCCCTCATCCTCCAAGAGGGCGGCATCTCGCGCCACAACCTGCTGCCGTGGGTCGAGGCTGCGTATCCGTTCTCGAGCATTCGATCGGAGCGCCTTCAGGAGCTCGTCGACACCATGCTCGAGCGGGACATCCTCTACGAGGCGGATGGGCTGCTGTCGCTCGGGCGACGTGGCGAGAAGCTCTATGGTCGCAAGAACTTCTTCGAGCTCTACGCCGTGTTCACCGCACCGCCCGTCATGCGGGTTCAGCACGGCAAGGACGACGTCGGCTACATCCAGGCCCTGTTCGTCTCAATGCACGACCGCAACAAGGGACCGCTCGCGTTCCGCCTGGCGGGACGCGCCTGGGAGGTTGCGCAGGTCAACTGGTCGAAGGGGGTGCTTCACGTCCGTCCCGCTGAGCACGGTCGCGTGCCGAGCTGGCTGGGGCTTCCCGGCGTCCTTTCGACTCAGCTGTGCCAGGCGATGATGGACGTGCTCCTGCGCGAGCGCGAGGAAGAAGAAAGCTGGCTCACTCGAACCGCCGCTCTGGAGATCGCGTCGATGCGCGAGAGCTACGGTGGGCTTCTGGAGCCCGGGACAGCCCCCCTGGAGGACCAGCCGGATGGGGTCCAGTGGCACACGTTCGCCGGCGGCGCCGTCAACCGGCTGTTGGCTGCCGGGCTCGAGTCGCATTCGGGGAAGAAGTGGGTGGCCGGCAATCTGTCGATCCGCTGCAAGGACATAGCTGTCACCGCCGCCGGCGACACCGTCCGCAACCTATCCCAGCTGGACTGGGAGCGCATCGCGGCGGGCGCCGCGCGCGACATGGCGCGCGGCATGCTGAGCAAGTTCCAGCCGTGCTTGCCCGAGGACGCCGAGGACCGCCTCCTCGCCGATCGGCTGTTGGACCTGCCCGGCACGCTCCGTTTTCTCACGAGCGTGAAGGTGAACGGGGTCCGAGCGGCGACGCGCCCCGACGGCATTCGGCTTGCCGACGTTGAGGCGGCCGGGCCCATGCCCATCGAGTTCGTCGTGCGCGCGGCTCCCGGCGAGCCCGCGGCTCCGCGCAACGAGGTGCAATGGGTCGACACGCCTGCTGGCCTACGCGCGGTGAGCGAGGAGCTCACCGCCGCCGACCTCGTTGGCCTCGACGTGGAAACAGCGCTCGACTTCGGCACCCTCTGTCTCATCCAGATCGCAACGGCGGAGCGGACCTATCTGATCGACCCATTCGCCGTTGGCGACCTCAAGCCCCTCGTCGACGTCCTCAATGGGTCCCGGCCGATCAAGGTCATCCACAACGCGCGCTTCGAGCGACGCGTCCTGGCCGCCGTTGGCATCGCCCTCGATGGCGTCGTCGACACCCTGGAGGCGTCCCGCCGCGCTCGTGGGCGGGATGCTCTGGGCGGGCACAGCCTCGCAATGGTGTGCGAGCGCGAGCTCGGCATCGTCCTCGACAAGTCGTCGCAGACCTCGAACTGGAGCCGCCGACCGCTGGACTCCGATCAGCTCCGCTACGCCGCGCTGGACGCCGAGATACTGCTAGAGCTCCACAAGCGGCTTGCTTCTGCGCAGGATCCGTGGCCTTCGATTCAATCTGGGAAAGGTGAGGATGCATGAGCCCGGGGCGCAGGAACCTACAAGTGCGGCTGCGCCAAGCGGCTGCGAGCCTTCCACTGGATGCGAAGCGGCGCCCTACCGGCCAGTGTGGGATCGAGTCTTGGTACCCGTACTACGCTGGATTCACCGAAGACTTCGCGCGCGGCGTGCTTGAGGAACTTGCCCCCAACGGGTTACTTCGCCCCCTTACTGCACACGTATCGACTACGTGGTGAGTACTTCTTTTGAGCTGGCCGCCCTCGGTCTTTCGGAGGCATCAGAGCAGTTCCGCGATCTACGACGAGCCACGATGGGCACGCCACTCGCACGCAAGGGCCCACCCCCCGATGTTCCCGAGGCTTGGCCACGAAGTGTCTCGACGCTTCTTCGTGCGATCAGAAAGCATCCGAGCAAGGCGTCGCGGTCGTACTACTACAAGACGTTCTGGCAGCACTTCGACGATGCCACTGCATCGCTTAGGGAGTTCGATCGCGTGATGCGGCCAGGGGCGTTTGCGGGGGCGTAGCGCGTGCCAACCCGCATCCAAGCTCACTCGCCGGGTTGGCGCGCGCGTCGAGGCCGGCGTGCGTGCGCGCCTAGGCTCAGCTCGCGGGCTTGATTACTGCGCGCACATCCTGCAGGCCGGCCGACCCCGCAAAACGTCCCGACCACCGGGCCGACCCGGCAGCAGTACACTCCGCTCGTTGCCGTTCACTCTAAAAACACCTGCGGGAGTGCTGAACTCGAGGCTAGGGACACCCCCTAGCTACTCCCGCTTGAGGAGCTTGCCGAGGCACGCCAGCACCGAAGTCACGTCGGGGCAGGCATGCAGTAGTTGTTGGAGCGGATCGCCGTAACGGCGAAGGCGTTCCGGCACGCTGGAAATCGTGAGCGTTGCCGGGTCCAGCGCGAAGCTGACCTCGTCCCAGGTGAGCGGCGTCGAGACCCGGGCGCCGGGCACCGCCCGCACCGAGTAGGGCGCGACGATCGAGCGCGACCGGCCGGTCTGCCCCGTGTCGACGTAGACCGTCCCGGGCGCTCGCCTGTTGCGCATCCGCTCGAACGACGCGATGTCGCTGCGACGGGCCTGCAAGATGCGCCCGATCAGCTCTGCCAGCATCTTGGCGGTGCCGAAAGGAACGCCGGGTCCGAGCGGCACGAGCACATGCAGACCGCTTTGCCCCGAAGTCTTGGGATAGCCCTCGAGCGACAGCTCTGCCAGCAGCCCCTTCAAAGCGCGGGCGAGCTCCACCGCATGTCGGAACGGGGCGTCGCCAATGTCGAAGTCGATCGTGAGGAAGTCGCAGTCGTCCAGGGTATCGACGCGGGAGGCCAGTACGTGCAGCGGGATGCAGCCGAGGTTGGCCACATAGACCAGCGTGTCGGCGTCGTTGATCAGGAAGGAGGTGACCTTGCGACCGTGGGCCTCCTCCCACCGCAGGGGCAAGGTCTGGATCCAGGACGGGGTCCCGGCCGGGACGTTCCATTGATAGAAGTGCTTGCCGGCGATGCCATCCGGGTAGCGCACGAGGATCACCGGTCGGTCGCGCAGGTGCGGCAGCAGTGTATCGCCGATTTCAGCGTAGTAGTTGCATAGGTCGCCTTTTGTATATTGTTCTTCCGGCCAGAAGACCTTGTCCTGGTTGCTCAGAAAGTCCTGCCTTGCCGACCTGGGGCGATCGGCAGGGCCGCCGCCGGCCACCTTGGCCGCTTCCAGCAGGAGCTCTTCGGGTGGTGCGGCGCGACAGCGTGCAGGATCGGTATCTGGGCGCAGCCCGCGAAACACCGCGTGGCGCAGGCGACCCTCGTCCGTCCAACCGCCATACGCCACGCTGACCGCGACCTCAGGTCGAACGTAGGTCAGGACCTCGCCCGGTCGGCGCATCGATGCGGACGCCGGGGAGTCGGGCTGCTGCAGCTCGGCCAGGCGTGCCAGCAGGGTGTCGATGGAGCGATCGTCGAGGCCGCTGCCCACGCGGCCTCTCACGACCAGCCGATCCCCCCGGTAGCTTGCAACCTCCAGGGCTCCCAGTCGGGATCGTGCACCTTGCCCGTGGGTAAAACCGACGATTATGAACTCATCGTCGCGCTGGCATTTCAGTTTGACCCAATCTCCGGAGCGGGTCGAGACATACGGGGAATCCGAGCGCTTTGCGACGACACCCTCGAGCCGCTGCTGCCGGCAGAACTCGAACAAGGGTCTGCCGTCGGCTTGCAGGTGGTCGAGCACGCGTATCAGTCCGCGGCCCGGAACGAGCCTGCGCAGATGGCGCTTGCGTTCCAGCAGCGGCAGTTTCCGCAGGTCGTAGCCGTCCAGGGCGAGAAGATCGAAGACCACGTATGCGACGGGCACCTGACGGGCCGCCCGCCGGACATCGTGAGGGCGGCTCGCGTGGATGCGCTGCCCGAGCCGCTGGAAGCTAGGCCGACCACTCTCGTCAAAGGCCACGATCTCGCCGTCGAGCACGAAGCGCTTGACGGGCAAGCTGGCTACCGCTCGGCTGATCTCCGGGTAGCTCGCCGTGGCCGTTCTACGAGTGCGATAGCGCAGGCTCGTGTCCGTACCGTCACGCGCTGCGAGGATTCGGACCCCATCGAGCTTCAGCTCGTAAACGAAGCCCTTGTTGTGCAGTCCAACACCTTCGGAGGCACACAGCATGGGTGTGAGCGCTGCAGCATCCAGCTCGGCGCGCTGGGCACCCGAGGCTGCGACCTCACCGCTAATCGTCGCTGCGATCTCGTCCACGCGCGCGAGCTCGTCGACCAGCAAGCCCGACAGTACGCTGCGCGGCTCGGTTTCGGTCAGAGGTGCGTCGGAGCGGGCAAAGCCGTCGCGTTTCTTCAAGAGCAGCCAGTGGTTGTGCTGCTGGTCGCGGCCGCGGTCCGTGGAGCCGCGTCCAGAAGTCTTGACCAGCGCAAAGCGGCCACGCAGCTTCGTCCCGCGTAATTCAAAGTCGATCTTGCCGCGCGCGATGCCTTCCTCGGCGGTGCCCTCGAGATAGCGGACAAGGCCCCGATCCCACAGAATCATGGCTCCGGCACCGTAGTTGCCCGCGGGAATGATGTCCTCGAAGTCGAGGTATTCAAGCGGGTGGTTTTCCGTGTTGACGGCCAGACGCTTGTCCTCGGGGTCCAAGCTAGGCCCGCGAGGGATGGCGAAGCTCATCAGGCTTCCACCGACCTCGATACGCAGGTCGTAGTGCAGGCGGCTGGCCGCATGCAGGTGCACCACGAAAGCGCCCGCGCGGCTTGCCCCATAACTGACCATGGGTTCAGGGCTGAACGGTTCTGTGGTCTTCCCCGGATCGCGCTTGTCCCGGTAGCCCGAGAGTTTCGGCGTTGTTTTGGCCACCGTGCTGACCGCTAGGCTATCATGGGTGGGTGGTCGCCCGAGCTATCGCCTCTACAACCATTTCGTTCGGGCTGGTCTCGATCCCGATCAAGCTCTACAGCGCGACAGCATCCCAAGCCGTTCGGTTTAATTGGCTCGATCAGAAGACCGGGGCACGAGTCAAGCAGCGTTACTACTGTCCCGTGGACAACCGAGTCGTCGAGCGTTCGGAAATGGTTCGCGGCTACGAATTCGCCAAGGGTCAGTACGTACAGTTCACCGAGCAGGAGCTCAAGTCACTCGAGGCGGAGCGCTCCAACACACTCGACATCGTGGAGTTCGTTCCGCTCGAAAGCGTGGATCCGATCCAAGTCGAAAAGAGCTACTACCTGGGTCCGGACAAAGGGGGCCACAAGGCCTTCACCCTGCTCGCCAAGACCATGCGCGAGGCGGACAAGGTGGCTGTAGGGCGTCTGTGGAGTCGGGGCAAGACCCAGCTGGTCCTCTTGCGCCCCTACAAGAAGGGACTCCTGTTGCATCAGGTTCACTACGCGAGCGAGGTACGTTCCTACGACGACGTGGATCTGGGAGATGACGTCGTGTTCGCGGAAGTGGAAGTGGATTTGGCGGGCAAGCTGATAGAACAGCTAGCGACTCCCGCGTTTCAGCCCGGCAAGTACCACGATGAGTATTCCGACCGGGTGCGAAAGGCGGCCGAAGAAAAGGTGGCCGGGCAGGAGATTACGTCCTTGCCGGAACAGCCTCAGGCTCAGATCATCGATCTCTTCGACGCGCTGAAGAAGAGCCTGGAGGAGCTTGAAACCGCTGACCCGGCCCAGGAGGACGCTGCGGACAGCCGCGAGCACGCCTCCGGGGAGCTGAAGGGGCCCAAGAAGGCCAGCGTCACCAAGAAAGCCCAGGCTGGCAAGCGCGCCGCCAAGTAGCGGGCCGGGCCCGTCCGAGAATGCCTGGTCGAGACCGGCCGCGCAGGGTGGATGCGATTCGCCGGCTTGCCCGGAGGATGCGGTTGGAATCGACAGGGTCCGCAGCGATGGCAGCGCCATTGCGAGGACTTGTGCGAGGACGAAAGCCGCGAGCGCGCCGCCCTGCGCGGCCGCAGCCGATCAAGTCATTCGTGGACGGGCCCTTAGCCAACCCCGTGAACGGCTTCCCATAGAGCCCTTGCCGTGCACAGCCGCGCCTTGACCGACCCGAATTTGATTTCGTCGCCCGGCGTGATGGCGCCTTGTGTGGTCGGGAGCTTGATGCCGTTGACTCGGGTGTGATTCTTGCTGCCCGCGTCACGCAACGATAGCTGATTATCCCCGTGGTACTCGATCCACGCGTGGAACTTCGAGACACTGCGGTGCCGCAGCACGACGTCGTGGTTGCGCGCACGGCCGACAGAGATGCGGTCCAGAAAGGCCGAGGGGGCCGAGCTGCGCTTTGCCACCGGCACCACGAAGTGGGGTTGCTGGAGCAGCTTGGGCGGCACCTGATCGGAGGTTGAAACGTTCGCCTTGAGCCGGTGGCGGTCGTCGCGTCGTTCCGACAGCAGGGCGGAAATGGCCCTGGCATCGTGAGTCGCGGTTGAGAACGCCAGCCCATCCAGGCGATGCTGGCCCGTCGTGGCTTCGTCGAGCACGGAGGTTGCTCGCAGTCCTCGCGTGAGCTCGTCGTCGGGATCATGCAGCGCGATCAGCAGGAAGGGAGTGGACCCATGCAATGCCATGAACTGCTCCACGGTAGCGCTGCGGCAGTGGCCCATGAAGTCCTCGGGAAGCCAAGTGCTGGCTGCTGGCATCAGGGCGCTGTCTCCTGGGCGCCGGCACGGCATGGTCCCCGCCCCGCGGGCGGCATCAGAGCTGGTTGAGGATAGCCGGACACGAGCGAATGTGCGAGATTGGGGCGGCCGATGCAATCACGGCCCGGCAGCACAGACCTTGAGATTATCGTGTAGCACACGCAACAAACAAGCGGTGTCGTTTCTCCGAGCCCACAGCTACGGCAGGGGTACCCTAACGGAAGCAGCGCGCCCGCTTGAGCGGGGGCTCGAACGACAGATCGAGGTCCCAAGGTACAACCACGGACGACTACGAGGACCTGCCGAACATGAGCTCCGACGAAAGCAAACGAACCGCTTCTGCCGCCTCCAGCCGCTCCGAAAGCACGCTGCCGCAGATCGACGTCAGCGAACGAGCCGGCCAGCATACGGGTCGCCCCCAGGTGCTTCACAGCCGGCTGTTCATGCAGCTTCTGGTTCTTGACTGCTGCGACGATGGTCATCCGGCAGACGCCTTGAAGTGGATCTCGGAACAGCTGCAGGCGAAGGCGCTGCCGTCGGTGCTGTACTTGGACGTCAACGACCCGCGCGGCTTCGGGCTGCTGACCTGGAGCGAAGAGCCGAGCCATTTCGTCACCCGGGTTCGTCCACTGCTGCTCGATTCCAGTTCAAGCGACGTGCGTTTCGCCCGACGCTTTGCCATGCTCGGGCGTACCTACGCTACGGGGTACGAGCCTGACCTGAGGTACTGGCTCATCGATCGACCCCGTGAAACCGTGCTCAACGAGGCTTGGCCCTGGGCGATCTGGTACCCACTGCGCAGGACGGGGGCTTTTGGGCGCCTGGCGCCGCTTGAACAGTCAGCTATCCTCAAGGAACACGCCCTGATCGGTCGCGCCTACGGGGCTCAAGACCTTGCGCACGATGTGCGGCTGGCCTGCCACGGGCTCGACGTCGACGACAACGAGTTCGTTATCGGACTGATCGGAAGCTCGCTGCATCCACTGTCGCACGTGGTCGAATCCATGCGAAAGACCCGGCAGACGTCGGAGTTCATAAGCCAGATGGGCCCATTTTTCGTGGGTCGCGTGGCGGCACGTATCCCCGGCTGATGCGCTTGACTTGCGGGCACTCGTTTTTCTAGCGGCAACGCTCGTATGGCTTGTCTGAACACGGGCCGTTGGGGATTGCCGGAGGCTGCAGCCGCAGGGGATCGTGGTCGTGGCCGTGGCCGTGGTCGTGGTCGTGGTCGTGCTCGTGGCCGTGGTCGTGGTCGTGGTCGTGACTATCGGCAGAGCTTGGTGAGCATCTCAACGATACGGACGATCAGTTGCTTGGACTCGCCGGTCTCGGCAGCAGACGTGGCACCGAGGACGTGCATGACATCTAGGATCGCCCCGCACTCCATGGCAGAACCGCGCGCAATCGCATGAAAACGAGCCTGGTCGGCCCGACTGGGTTTGCCCACACCTTCGGCGATATTGAGCGGAATGGCCATAGCTGCCCGGCGCAACTGGTCGGTCAACGCTGCATGGCCCTTGGGCATGTGCCCCGACAAAGTGACTGCACGGGAAACGAACTGGATTGCACACTGGTAAACATCCAGCTTTTCGTAGTAGAGCATGATGACGAATATCGGTCAGTCACTGGCTAGGTTGCCTCGTACCGGCCACGGCCACGACCACGACCACGACCACGCAGCGTCCACACCTGCCGTCCCACGTTCGTCCTGGCCACCTGAAACGCGCCACTCCGCTCAGATCAACTGCCCTGTAATCGTTTTGAAAACAGTCCCTAGTGTCCTGGAACAGTGATTACTTGCATAATTCGGCGGCCCTTGACGCCGATTGAACCAGCGACCGCCTTTCGGCTATCTTCTTGAAATAGCTCTGCTATTCCGGCGTCGATTCGCCGGTT
>JAKSBK010000502.1 GCA_022361155.1 Pseudomonadota bacterium | reverse complement strand
ACTCTATCGTGGATTTGATAGATGACACTATTAAGTCGGTTCAAGGGATCGCAATGGAATTGCGCCCGCCTATTCTGGATGCGTTTGGTTTGTATGAAGCTCTTGCCTGGCAGGCGGGTGAATATGAAAAAAGATATGGAATTCAATTTGACTTAAATTTTCCTCAGAAGCACGTTGGGCTGGACAAGGATCTAGAGGTCACTTTGTTTCGCATTTTTCAAGAGTCTGTTACCAATGTAGTGCGGCATTCTGAAGCGAACCAAGTTGAAGTTGAAGTGCTTCATAAAAGCGGACAATTGGTGATGAAGATTCGGGACAATGGAATTGGAATTAAACAAGATAAGGTTAAAGATTCGCATTCCATAGGGCTTATTGGGATTCGAGAGCGAGTCCGGTCCTGGGGTGGAGAAGTTCAATTCTTGGGTACAGATGGAAAAGGGACCACTGTGGAAGTCCGAATTCCCATAGCCAATAAATGAATTCAACAAAAACAAATCCTATTAGGGTTCTGATAGCCGACGATCACGACATTGTTCGTCAGGGAATCAAAACGATTATTTCTGATGTTTCAGATATTATTATTGCCGGCGAAGCTGAGAGCGGTGATGAAGTGCTCAAGAAATTTGTGGAGCTGGATGTTGATGTTGTCATTATGGATTACGATATGCCCGATAGAAATGGCTTGGATACATTGATTGAGTTGAAGGCCATAAACCCTCAATTACCCGTCATCATTTTAAGTATGTTTCCCGAAGATCACTATGGAGTTCGGTTTCTGAAGGCAGGGGCATCCGGGTATTTGGGTAAATCCAATGTTACCCAACAGTTGGTCGAAGCGATTAGAAGAGTTGTCGACGGCCACAAATATATTTCTCCCAGCCTTGCAGATAAATTGGTTTCAGAGCTGAACAAAGACTCTGAAAGACCTCTCCACGAAAACCTCACAGACCGGGAATTTCAAGTGTTCCACTTGATCGCAACGGGTAAAAGACTAAAAGCAATCGCAGAAGAACTT
>JAKSBK010000501.1 GCA_022361155.1 Pseudomonadota bacterium | reverse complement strand
CGGCGGGCTGTGGCGGCGCTGCGTCCTCTTGCGCCGCCGGCGCACGAGCTGCAGCCGGCACCTGAGCGGGTGGCGCTGCAGGAGCAGCCGGGGGCGGCGCAGCTGCGGGCGGCCCGGGCTCGACGAGCGCCGGCGCGGGGGCAGGCGAGGCGACCGCCGGGACGGTCTTCGCAGGGCTCTGCGCCGGAGCAGGCGACGCGGTTTTCTCGACGTTCACACGCTGCGGCACCACGTCCTTGTGCGCATCGAGACCCGAGCCGTTCGTAGCAGCCACGGGCTTCGGCTTGGCGACCTGACGCCGGCGAACCACAGTAGGCCGAATCCGCTCCTCCACCACGTTCTGGGCCTTTTCCTTCTCGAAGGCGCGCTTGACGCGTTCTGCATCTGCGGTGTCCAGCGCGCTCATGTGGTTGCGCACCTGAATCCCGAGCGAAGCGATCTTTGCCAGCAGCTCTCGGTTGTCGAGTCCCAGCTCCCTGGCCACCTCGTAGACGCGGGTCTTACTCATGCGCTCTCCGCTGATCCGGCAGGTGCTTCCGGCCCTCTTCCGTCTGACCCAGTAAGAAGCGCCCTCCGGTCTGACGCCAGCGCGATCTCACTGGCCAGGCCGGTGGCCAACACCGCCAGCATGGCCACCTGCTCGCGTCCCAACAACCGACCAAGGTCCTGCCTCGTTCCATGTACAATGCAACGTCTCCCGAGCCGCTGGGCTACCGCTCGTAGCTCATCACCGCCGCCAGCAGCATCCCCTGCTACCACCAGCAGCTGCACTTCGCCAGCGCGTATCGCCTTGCGGACTCGCTCGATGCCCGCTCGCAGCTTACCGGCGCGCTGAGCCGCAGCGATCAGGCCTTGGATGCACTGCTCGTACTGGGCGGCGGTGCTCGCCAGCAGCGCATCCAAGCTCGTTCGGACAGCTCCCCCCAGCGCCCTGTCCAACCCACCTGAACGCACTGCTCGCTCAAAACAACTGCGGCGGGGGTGAAGCGAGGCGCCACGTCCGGGCGCGCGGCGGCTCACGTCCGGAACAGGCGAGGGCGGGCTACCAGCGAGTACCATGCGCGCCAGCGCGTCACGAGCGTCACGCCGGCGGCAGCCCACACAAGTGCGCACCGGCGAGGCAGGAATAGACGATGCGGGAATAGACGATGCGGGAATAGACGATGCGGGAATAGACGATGCGGGAGCGTACATGGCTGACTGGCCGGATTCGGGCACGGGTCTGGATCCCCACTAGGCATCGGGTGACGGCGAGCCAGAGGGCTCCGGGGACTTGGTCGGATCGCCGGCAGGGTCGGCCGAGAGCGCTGCCACTGCGTCCGGCTTCGCAGGCTCGTCGTGCGCCGGGCTCGGCTCGCTGCCAGTCTCCTGCTGCGGCGAGCCCTGTGCGCTCGGCTGGTCCGGTGTCGCGGCGCTCTGTGCCGCCCTCAGCTCGTACACCCGCCGGCGCGCCTCGCTGACTCTGGTGCTTTCGTGTTCCATGTAGTGCGATATGCCATCGCGGACGGCTTGCGCCTTCTTCATCCCCAGGCCCGTCCGGATGGCGAGCCGGTCCACATCACCCTCTCTCGCCAAGTCCTCTATAGAACGGTAACCGGCTCCCTGCAGCATTTCGAGAGCACGGGGAGTCACCCCCCGCACCAACTGCAAGAGATCCCGATCCGAAAGCGGATTCGGATTCTGCATGGCATCCTCGATGCGACGCTGGCGCGCTCGCTCCATCGCCTCGAGCGCTGCTGCTTTTACAGCAGCGGCACTGTCCGTCGCGCCAAACCCCTGAATGCTGCTCAGCTCCTCACCGGGTGCTTCCGCTATTTCGTCAAGACTTCGGAACCCGTGCTTGTAGAGCGCCCGGGCCAGGCCCTCATCCACGCCTTCGATCTCGGCCAAGACCGCAATAGCCTCGGCCTCGATCTCACGGAACTTGGACTCTCCGATGACATCGAGCTTCCAGCCGGTTAGCTGCGAAGCCAATCGTACGTTCTGCCCCCTGCGGCCGATGGCGAGCGACAGCTTGTCGTCCGGCACCACGAGCTCCATTCCACCATGAGCCTCATCGATGATCACACGTGCCACTTCGGCTGGCGCAATCGCGTTGCATACGAAACGCGCCGGATCGCGATCCCACGGGACAATATCGATCTTCTCCCCGCGCAGCTCCTGCACGACGGCCTGGACCCGCGAGCCTTTCATGCCAACGCATGCACCCACAGGGTCAACGTCGGAGTCGCGACTGCTGACCGCGATCTTGGAACGAGCACCGGGCTCCCGCGCGGCGGCCACGATTCGGACGATGCCCTCGTAGATCTCCGGCACCTCCATGTCGAAGAGCTTGACCAGCAGCCCCACCTCGGTCCGCGATAGAATGATCTGGGGTCCGCGTGCGTCGCGATCGATGTTCTTCACGTACGCTACGATGCGATCTCCGGGTCGATACGTTTCGCGTGGTGTCTGCTCGCGGGCTGGCAGAACGGCCTCCGTGCGGCCGAGATCGACGATTATGTTGGATCCTCGCTCGAAACGGCGCACGATCCCCGTGATGATCTCACCTTTGCGGTCCTTGTACTCGTTGTAGATGATGTCCCGCTCGGCGTCCCGGACGCGCTGTATGATGACCTGCTTTGCGGTCTGGGCCGCTATGCGACCAAAGCCCGCCCGCTGTTGCTGAAGCATCAGCAGATCGCCAAACTCGCGGTCCTGCTGCTTGGCGCGCTCCGAGTCTTCTTTCAGGTAGAATATCTGAAAGCCGAGCTCTTCGCCCAGATCGGCCTCCAACGCATGACGCCTGGCGTCCGCGATCGACAGCTCTCGCTCGGCATTCTCGACCTGCTCGACGACCGTCATGTACTGGAACAGGTCAACTTGGCCGCTGTCGGCGTTGAATCTGGCCTCAAGCTCTCTGCCCGCACCAAAGGTACGCTTGGCAGCCGTCAGAATCGCCTGTTCCATCGTTTCGACGAGGATCTTCGCATCGATCCCCTTCTCGCGACTAACCTGTTCGATGATGTTTTGAAGGGATAGCGCAGCTTCCTGCATTGCTCTTACCTTTGCCGATACCGGTCCTACGATGGCAATGTATGCCCTGGGGACTCGCAGGGACTGTAAACGAGGTTGGCTTTCGAGATTTCCTGGAATGGAATCCTCACGCTATCGCAGCGATCCGCAGCGCGCTTTCGGGCGTTCGGGCCGACCAACCCGAGTTCGATCACGGTGCCGTCGACAGCGTCGATCGTGCCGCGGAAACGCCGACGACCTTCGATCGGCTGGCGAGTCTGAAGTCTGACTTCGCTTCCGACAAAACGAAGAAAGTGCTCTAGTGCAAAAAGCGGACGATCCAGTCCGGGGGAGCTCACCTCCAGGCGGTAACGTGCCAAAGGGATCAGGTCGGCGTGTACGTCGAGCAGCGTCGAGAGATCGCGGCTCACCGCCTGGCAATCGTCCAGCGTAATGCCAGCGCCCCGTGCCACCTCAGGCTGCTGCGATCTCGCGTGATCGGCGGGCAAGCGTTCGATCAGCACTCGAAGCACGGCACCCCCAGGCTCCCGTCTGGCCCGAACATCAAACAGGGCCACGCCGTGCGCGCTACAGATCGGCTCCAAGAGCGCGCGCAGACGGCTTTTCTGGGACCGTTCTTCCACCGTTACGTGTGTCTCAAACCAAAAAAAAAGCGGACCGGGAGGCCCACTCGTCTCAACCCCGCCACCTCTCCGTGGGGTCTACCATGCAGGTCATACAGCAGCAAGCAAACCGGTGCGGGCTTATGCGGGCTGGCTCGTGACGGGCGCGAGCGTCGCCGCAGCCGCTGGCACCGTGGGCCGATCGTGGAGCGAACCGTCTCGCAGCAGCTTCTCGGCGTAGGCGCAAGCAGCACTAGTATCAATATCGATCCATGATGCGTCACCTATGTCGACGGCACGCATCCTTCCCGACTCAGCAAGCCCTGCAACACCCTCGGAGAGGCTGCAGCCGTTGGGCCCCGACACCCTTCGCAGGGCTGACAAGAGCGCCGGGGTTACCAAGAAGACCCCCGTATCCAGGGCATCGTAGCTCGCCAGGCTCTTACCGATAGCGATGACCCGACCCGCCTCGGTGCGCACCTTCGTTGCGTCGTCCACATCGAAACAGCGGCCGATCGCGTAGTCCACGCCAAGCACGGCCTCCTCCCGCCCGAGAGGATAGCTCCTGACCTTCGCGAGCAGCCGAGGGGACCACAGGTGGTCGCTCATGAGAACCAAGGTGGGGCCACGAACGAAGTCCGCGGCCTCGAGCAGCGATGTTCCGTTGGGCAGGTGCCAGCGCGGGTTTCGGATGAAACCGAGTCGGAACGAGAATCGCTCCTTACGCACACGCGTCTCGAGCACATCCCCGAGGTAGCCGGTGACCACTGCCACCCGCCGCACCCCGCAACCTTCCAGCCCGCGAAGGACACGGACGATCAAGGGAACCCCGCTCACCGGCTGCAGCGGCTTCGGATAGGGCCTGCCCTCCACTAGCCGGCTTCCGCGTCCTGCCGCCAGAATGACCGCGCTGTGGTGACCGTTCACGGGGTGACCACGCTTGCAGAACGGCTTCCCAGGCGGTTTTCTGGGCGGCTTTCGTCCTCGGCCTCGCCCTGCGAAGTGCCACCAGTACTCCCCGGGCGATTCCTGCGGGCGCGCTCGCCCAGAAAACCGCCTGAAAACCCGCCTGAACGGGGCCTGAACAGTAACGCGCTATGCATGCCTTGCCATCACCTATCCGGCAGCGCCTGTAGCACGACCGCCACATGGCGTGGCGCAAGGGCAACAAGTCAAGGTCCGCGTTGCGGGGACCGGGATCCCAGCCGGCGGCTCGGAAATCCCAGCGACAGGTCCCATGGACGCCGCTGCCGGGGGTGGTTGCTAGCACGTTGCGTGCCGGCATACCATACCGTGCGTTGCCGTGGCTCCGGGTAAGGGCCCGCGCGACAACAACTCGTGTGTTTCGGCGAGGACTGGGCGCCGCTGGCGAGGCGCAAGGCAAAATCAAGACGCGCACGCAAGGCAGACAGCAAGAGACCACGATCCGGTTCTTGCCACGGCGTTCACCGTTTGATACGGAGCCGAACGCTCCCGACAAGAGCAAGACGCGGACAAGCAGCCCGAGGAGCAAAGGAGACCCATGAAGCAGCCCATAAGCGTCCAGCCAGCGTCGGGGAAACTCGGCGTACTGCTGCCAGGGATGGGTGCCGTGGGTACCACGTTTATTGCTGGCTGCCTGCTCGCGAGGCGCGGGCTCGCGATGCCGTACGGCTCGCTGACCCAAGTGGGGCGCATCCGCTTGGGCAAGCGCACCGACAACAAGACCCCGCTGGTGAACGAGTTCGTGCCGCTGGCGTGTCTGGACGATCTGGTCTTCGGTGGCTGGGATCTCTTCCCCCAGGACGCACTCGAGGCCGCGAGACAGGCGGATGTGCTGGGCTCCGAGCATCTATCGCAGGTGAGCGACGAGTTGCGCGCGGTCAAGCCCATGCGGGCCGTATTCTTCTCCGAGTACGTCAAGCGTCTGCGAGGTGAACACATCAAGGGCAGTCACGACAAGTGGCAGCTCGCCGAGGAAGTGCGTGACGACATTCGCCGATTCCGCAGGGATAATTCGCTCGAGCGCTGCGTCGCGGTGTGGTGCGGGTCAACGGAGATCCACCACGATCCTGCACCGGTGCACGCCTCGTTGGACGCCTTCGAAGCAGGTTTGAAGGCCAGCGATCCAGCCATCAGCCCCTCGATGGTGTACGCCTACGCGTGCCTGAAGGAGCAGGTGAGCTACTCGAACGGCGCACCCAATCTTACGACCGAGGTGCCCGCCTTGCTGCATCTGGCTCGTGAACAGCAGGTTCCGTTGAGCGGCAAGGATTTCAAGACCGGTCAGACGTTGATGAAGACCATTCTGGCGCCGGGGCTGCGACAGCGGCTGCTCGGGATCAACGGCTGGTTCTCGACGAACATTCTGGGCAACCGGGACGGCGAAGTGCTCGACGACCCGGATAGCTTTCGCTCCAAGGAGGTCTCCAAGCTGGGCGTGCTCGAAACCATCCTGCAGCCCGAGCTGCATCCGCAACTGTACGGGGAGATCCACC
The DNA here is from genome assembly GCA_022361155.1 of Pseudomonadota bacterium. Lineage (NCBI taxonomy): Bacteria > Pseudomonadati > Pseudomonadota > Pseudomonadota bacterium. Next base: position 9,332 of record JAKSBK010000501.1, on the reverse strand, counting down.
ACAAGGTGCGCATCGAATACTATCCACCGCGTGGCGACCAGAAAGAGGGCTGGGACAATCTGGATATCTTCGGTTGGCTCGGCTACCCCATGCAAATCAAGATCGATTTCCTGTGCCGGGACTCCATCCTGGCCGCGCCCGTGGTGCTGGATTTGGCCCTCTTCATGGACCTTGCGCAGCGTGCCGGTCTAAGTGGGATTCAGGAGTGGCTCAGCTTCTACTACAAGAGTCCCATGACGGCAGAGAATCTGTATCCAGAAAACGACCTTTTCGTGCAGTCGATGAAGCTGAAGAACACGCTACGTTGGATCATGGGCGAGGAGCTCATCACACACCTGGGCCACGAGTACTACGATTAGGGTCCGCCCACGAACAACCCTTCCACGAATAACCAGATCGGCTGCAGCCGTGCAGGGCGGCCAACGCTACCCATAGCGCTGCAGGATGTGAAACCCCTTGTCGCTTTCGACGATGGGGCTGATGGCCCCGACATCAAGCGCTCGGGCCTGCTCTCTCAGCTCGGCAGGCAACCGAGACGGTCGCGTTCTTCCGAGGTCGCCGCCGCTGGCAGCGGCCTGGGGGTCGTCGCTCATCGTGCGGGCCGCGGACCCGAAATCGCAGCCGCCGGCATTGACCCTGCGATGGATGGCACTTGCCCGCATTTGTGCCTCCTGCCGAGTCCGCCCCGGCCAACGACCACCGCCGTCGCCGCAATACACGGTGATCGCTCGTAGCATCATCTCCTGGCTGTCGCTGTGCAGTGGCGTAGCTCGCGGGGCTGGCTCCTCTCTGCTCGGCGCACCCGGTTGCCCGCGGCCCTGCCCGCGTTCCACAGCTTCCGGATCACCTTCCAGCGCGTCCTCGATGGCTTCGCATAGCGATGCAACGTTCGCATCGCCCTGCAGCATGCGGCCGTTGACGACAAAGAGTGGAACGCCAAACCCCCCGGAGATTCGGTTGTTGTCTCGCTCGCGCTGTACGGGTGCCCGGTGGGCGCGCCGCGCAAGCTGAGCGCCGAGCGCTTCGACATCGGCTCCTGCAGCCGCAGCGCAGCGCTCGATGACCTCGGTGCTCAGAGACGGCTGTTGGCGCAGCATGAGCGCGTGGAACTTCCAGAAACCGTCCTCGCCACACTGGGCGTGAACCTCGTGGGCTGCCTCTGCGGCCTGCCACGACAGCCGGTCGTCGAAGCGCGGGTGGTTCTTCCACTGCACCCGCACGTAGTCGCCCCAATGAAGCAGCGCGCGCCGCAGCTCGGCGTGCGCATTGCGCGCTTGGGCAGACGCCAAGTCCGAAACCTCAACGATGGTCACCGGCGCGTCCGCCGGTCCAAAAGCCGGGGGCGATCGCTCGCCGTGCCGAGGTGGCACCGACGCCGCTCCGTATCGCGAAACGGGCGTCTCCGCCCCGGCGGCGTGTCCTGCGCGCTCGTTGCGCCGAGAGCTGCGCCGGGTGCGAATAGCGCCCAGCGATGTCAGTCCAAGCCCCACGACACAGAGGCTGCCTGCGAGAAGCTGGGCCAGGGACAGATTGGTGCTGCTCGCTGAAAACGCCACCGCTACTCCGCCGAGGACAATGAGGGTGCCCATCAGTGCAGGCACCAGGCTGGCCTCGGTCGCCGATCGCCCCTGCACCCCAGGCAGCGACTGCCGGGCCGTGCCGGAGGAAGGCCGGGAAAGGCGGGGCGCAGGCAGCGAAGAGCGGCGTGACGCACGCGAGGAGCGGCCGGGCAGACGCTCGCTGCTCTCGCGCATGGATGGGCGCCCGGACGGCAGCTGGCTACGCCGCACCGCAGGCAAGTCGTCGGGTTGCAGGCCGGGATAGCGTGGCGGCAGCGCCAGCACTCGCTGCACCTGTTCACGAAGCTCGCTCGCATCCTGCGGGCGCTCACCCGGCTTTTTCGCAAGGCATCGATCCACGAGCTGCGCGATTTCTGGCTCGAGATCGGGAATCAAGTCGACCAGGCTCACATGTGGCTTGGTGCATGACTTGACCACGATGTCGGGAAGGCTCTCGCCGTCAAAGGGTGGGCCGCCAGCAATGGCCTCGTACATCATCACACCCAGTGACCAGATATCGGCGGCGGCCGTGAGCCCCCGCGGGGTTCGCGCGTGCTCGGGGCTCATGTAGTGCGGGGTCCCAATGGAAGCGCCCGTTTGCGTGAGCCGCACCTCCGCAGCGTCCCGGGCGATGCCGAAATCGAGCAGCTTGACTCGCTCTTCGGGTGAGTCGGGCCGGCTGATGAAGACGTTGTCTGGCTTCAGGTCGCGATGCACACAGCCTCGGGCATGGGCCGCGGCCAGAGGCTCCAGGACGCGCTGAAGCTTGGCGAGCACTGCCTCGGCCGTTGGCTTGGCCCGCTTCACCCACTGGCCGAAGGTCTCGCCTCGAAGCAGCTCCATGGCGATGAAGAGTGCACCGTCCTGCTCGTCGCGATCCGCCTCGAAGATCTTCACGATCCCCGGATGCCCAATGTCCGTGGTAATGCGGGCTTCGCGGCGAAATCGTTCCACGGCATCGCTGTCGGCCTTGTGAATGCCGTGTAGGACCTTGAGAGCTGCCTCCTGGCCGGTCTCGAGGTGACGCGCCACGTAGATCGAGGCCATGCCACCGTCCGCCAGTGACGAAACGATTTCCCATCGCCCCGCAATGACGCGGCGGCGCGGCAGGTCGCTGCTGGCAGGCTCTGACACGTTCAGTTCAGTCCCCGTGTTGAATACGGAGCCCGCCCACGGAACTGTATGGGAATTCAGAGCCGGTCCAAAGGTGCGGAAACGGACGCGTGTGCCGCGGCGCGCGGCTTGTGCACGAGGTAGTAGCGTAGCGCCTCACGTGCCATGTAGCTCGCTTTGACGCGCCAGCGCGGTTCGTTGATCACCAGAGCGGCCACCGCCACCGAGGGTGCTGCGATCGGAGCAAAGCCAACCCACCACGTGTAGGCTCGGTACGGTGCAGACGAAGTGAGCGACCCGGTCTTTCCTGCCACTTCGATGCCAGGCAGGAACGCACGACCTTGCGGATCAAAAAAGGCCCCCCGCGCGGTGCCGTCCACGACGGTTCGTTGCATCATTCGGGCCAGTTGCTTGGCCGCGAGCCCACCGATCACGGAGCGGAAGGGGCGCGGAGCGTGACTGAACAGCTCGCGTCCCCGGCGATCGACGATGCGCTCCACCAGATAGGCCCTGGGCATCACCCCCTGGTTGGCGATGGTTGCGGCTATGAGCGCAGCGTGAAGGGGCGATAGATGAGAGTGCCAAAACCCCGCCGCGGTGCGCGCCAGCTCGAGGCGATCGGTCGGGAGGCTCAGGCGGCTGACGCGAGTCGGTACATCGAACGGCAGCGCGTGCCCGTAACCAAACGCGCTCGCGTAGCGTGCCAGCGTGCTTCGACCCAGATGGCGGTCAGCAAGCTTGGCAAACACTGAATTGATCGACTTGCCGAGGGCTTCTCCGAGATCCGCGCACTTCCGGTCGCGGGCACGGTTGTCGGCCAAATGCTCGGCGCTCAGGCCGCGCAACCCCCCATGGTAACAAGTACGGCGGGTAACGGAAACGCCGTTTTCCACCAGTGCGGCAGCGGTGATCAACTTGAAGATGGAGGCGCTGGGCGCGCTGGCGTCGCGTACGCGGTCGGCGGTGTCGCCCTGCTCGTTCGAGTGACTCACGTACGCGAGCACGCGGCCGGTCCCTGGCTCCAGGGCTACCAGCGCGCCGTAAGGCACCGAGAAGCGCTCATACAGCTTCGCTACGTGCTGCTGCAGTCCGCTGTCAAGGCTCAGAACGGCCCGCCTGCCCCGAGCTAGATCGGCGATACGCTTGTGCCCCAGCAGGCGGTGCTTGAGGGGCTCGAAGCCCTGCAGCAGATGGGGTGCCGTACCCGCGATCGAAGCGCTTCGGTCGACCGCCCGGGTGCCTTGCGCGCGTCCGTTCGCCAGGGCGGTGCCCGCCGCCTGCAAACACGAGAAAACGACCATCAAAGCGATCGGCCGCCCAAGGCGGCAGCGTCGCACACGCGGGCCCACGGATCCCGAGAACGGCATCGGGGACCAAATTAGGGGCAGCTCGTTCGAGCGGTCAACAAATCGGCGCTTCTGGGCTACTGTGCGTCGCCATGGTCAACAACGCTATTCGCATCGACTACGCACTGGCAATGCAGGCTGGCGTTGGAGCGGGTGCAGGACTCACCGAAGACGAGCTGGCCGCGGAAGCGCACGCGTTCAGCGTCGCTGCAACAAGCATCCTGACACGCGTCGATGCCGGCGAGCTCGGCTTCTGGCGGCTTCCGGACGCAGCGGGCTTGCTGGCCGACGTGCGTGGCGCAGCCCAGGATCTGCCGGAGACGATCCGCGACGTGCTTGTCCTCGGCATCGGCGGTTCGTCGCTGGGCACCCGCGCCCTGTACGAGGCGCTCGCCGAGCCCGCACTGCGACCACGCCGCAACACACGCGCGGCTGCCCGCCTTCACCTGCCAGACAACATCGACCCGTGGCTGCTGAGCGTCCTGCTCGACGAGCTCGAGCCCAGCGAAACCGCAGTGGTCGTCATCTCGAAATCCGGCGGAACCCTGGAAACGATCGCCCAATGGCTCGTGGTAAAGCCATGGCTTCACAAGGCTCTGGGAGGCGAACAGGCGACCAAGCAGGTGATCGTGATCACGGATCCCGAAAAGGGTCCTTTGCGCGAGCTGGCACGTGCGGAAGGTATCGCCGCTCTCGCTGTTCCAGCCAACGTCGGGGGCCGTTTCTCCGTGCTCTGTCCGGTTGGGCTTCTGCCTGCAGCGCTTGCGGGCATCGACGTGGCGCAGTTGTTGCGCGGCGCCGCAGGCATGGCGGCGCGCTGCCAAACGGAAGCGTTGCTGGACAATCCGGCCGGGATCCTGGCGGCCACCCACGTCCTGCAGCACCGGCTGCGAGGACGCAACGTCCATGTGCTCATGCCCTACGCCGATCGGTTGCGCGCGTTCGCCGCCTGGTACGTACAGCTATGGGCGGAGAGCCTCGGCAAGCGACGCAGTCTACAGGGCCGCTGGGTCGAGGCGGGGCCCACCCCGCTGCCGGCCGTTGGAGCCACGGATCAGCACGCCCAGGTGCAGCTCTTCATGGAGGGGCCGAGAGACAAACTGCTGACCTTTATCCATGTGGTGGAACAAGACAGGGACCTGCGGCTGCATGGAGCCGAGGACCGCTTCGGCTATCTGAACGGGCTGACCCTGGGCCAGCTGCTGGACGCCGAGCGCGAAGGTACGACGCAAGCGTTGGCCGGCGACGGTCGGCCGAGCATCACCATCAGCGTGCCGCGTTTGGACGCGGAACAGCTGGGTGCCCTTATCTTCCTGTACGAGGCGGCTACCGCCTTCGCGGGCGAGCTCTATGGCGTGAACACCTTCGATCAACCCGGGGTCGAGCTCGGCAAGCGACTGGCGTTCGGCCGGCTCGGACGGCGGGGCTACGAGCGGGACGCTGCCGCCGTCCAATCTGCCATCGCCGCACGCCCAACGAAATACCGGGTGTGAATCACACGAAGACCCTGTTGCCGCGCCGGCTCACAGCCTCGTTGACCAGACTCTGCACGTGCGTGCGGACCTTGTCGTTCAAGCGGCTGACAAGCACCGCGTCGTCCGCTGCGGCAGCGTCGTGGGATTGCAGGTCGGCCATGGGCTCGCCGAAGACGATCTGCCAGCGAGCCGGCAGCGGCAACAGACCCAAAGGACCAAGGAAAGGAAACAGCGGCGTCACCGGAAAAAACGGCATACCCAGCAGTCGAGATACACGCTCGAGACGCGACAGGACCGGGTACGTCTCCTCTCCTCCCACGATGGCGACGGGAATCAAGGGAACCGCGGTCCTGAGCGCCAGCCTGACGTAGCCGCCTCTACCGAAACGCTCAAGGCGGTGGCGCTCCGAGTACAGCTTGGTGATGCCCTTGATTCCCTCGGGGAACACAGCCACGAGGTGCCGCTGCCTGAGCAGACGTTCCGCATTCTGTTGGCAGGCGCGCACCGCACCCATGCGGCTCATGCATGCGCCCAAGAAAGGCACGTGAAACGCGTGATCCTCGATCAACCAGCGCAAGGCTCCATCGCGCGACTCACGCAGCGAGGTTTTCAGCATCAGCCCCTCCCACGGCAGCATCCCGGCGTGATTGCACACCAGGAGCGCGCCACCAGCGCTCGGCACGTTGTCCATTCCTGCAAGCGCGACTCGAAAGTAGCGACGGTGCAGCAGGTCGAGCACGGGCCGCATGCGCGCATCAAAAACCGCGTCGAGCCCGAACTCGTCCACGTCCTGGACGCCCTCGCTCGAGCGCGAGAGCCCCCACTGCCTCAGGTAGTAGTCGGTTGAGGCTATTTCGCGAGAGTTCACGAAGGCTTGAGCCATCCGTGCTTGACCTGACAGCCTCGTATCCTTGCCCCCCGCAAGGCGAAGCACCGATTGCACTGCGCGCCGCCGCGCCGCCGTGCCGCCAGGGGCATGCTCGACCTCACGCAGCAGCTGCTCCACCTCGCGCTCCAGATGCTGCAGCGCAACCTTCGATTCCGGAGCCGAAGCCCGAGTGGCTTCCGACCGCTGCCAGGCCTGCGCCTCCGAGACGTCCGAGCCTGCCTGCCTCGAGCCAACCCCCGCGCCGGATCCGGACACGGTATGCCGATCTTCCTCGCGCGTGGAGCTCACGACGGGTCGAGCCGCCTCACGCGCCCTCTTTCGGCGCACCGAAATCCGCTTCGTCTTTCGCGCGGGCTCGGCACCTAAAGCCGCCTTCCGCTCTGGGAGCGGCGGTGCGGCGCTGCTTTGGTCCCTGCTTTCGCCTGACGGTGGCTCGCGCGCGTGCGAAGCGCGCCTGGCGGAGGGACGCCTGCGGGTCCTCGGTTCTTTCCCAGGCTTGGCTGAGTCTGGCTCGTCGGCGTCCTGATTCACCCGCCCACCTCGTGGAGCAACCGAGCCTGCCGAAGTCGAAGAGCACCTCCGAAGTCCAGAGCCGCGTCTCGTGCCGTGAACGTCGGCACGAAGCCCAGCTCCTGCCGAGCCCGCTCGCCATCGGCCACGCACAAGAAGCGCAAGCATGGTTCGAGACCTGGCGGCGGTTCGACCAGATGGGTCGCCCACAGCAGCTTCAGTGCGGCCCGCAGCAAACTGGAAGGCAGCGGCAACTTGGCACGGCCGGCCAGCTTGAGCAGCATGGAGACCGGCAGGACACCACCGCTAACGACGTTGTACCTGCCTCGAACATCGCGGTCGATCGCTAGCTTGAGCGCAGCCAGTGCGTCCGCCTCGTGCACGAACTGAAGCAGTGGATCAAAGCCCAACGCGGTGATGACGAACCGCCTCGAGAGCCAGCGAGCGATGTAGTTGTCGACGGTAGGCCCCAGGATGTGTGCGAATCTGAGCGTCGTCACCGCACACTCGGGCAGCGAAGCAGCGAAACGATCGACCTGCCGCTCGGCGTCGATCCGGTCCATTACGAAATCGCAGCCCACGAGCCCCTGCGCCTGCTGGTGCTCGTCTATGAAGTTGGGATTGGATGGCAGCGCTCCATAGACCAACGTGCTGGAACCCAGCACGAATTTCGTAACACGGCGCTCCAGGCACGCGTTCAGCACGTGCATAGTGCCCACGCTCTGGAGCTCGTGAGCCCAGGGGGTCGCGTGACTGGGATTCGTGGGAAAAGCCAGGTGGACGAAGGTGCTGACGCCTTCCGCGTTGAGAATCTCCGTTAGCCGCGATGCTACGGCCGGGCTCGTCAGGTCTACCTGGTAGAAGCGTGTCTTGGCTCCCGCCGTTCGAGGACGTGCGATGTCAAGTGCGATCAACCGCTCGACGCCCTCGTCCTCCTCGAGCAGCCCCACCAGGTTGCGTCCCAGAAACGAGTTCACCCCCGAAACCGCCGTGACCTCGGGTCGTGCTGCACGCGAGGCTGCGAGCTTGCCATGGGCCGTTCCCGAGTGATTGTCGTTCTGGCCGCCCATCGTCATGCACCACGCGCAGCTTACCGCAGATTAAGTTCAGCCGATCGTTGGGTCAACCGACCCAGTTGACCGTGGGCCGCGCGCCGCCTGCAGGGCGCGAACCACACCGCACGACATGTGGCCGGCCTGCAAAACCGCGGCCCGAAAGAATCGCCCGCCTCCGGCGATCCAAAGGAGCGTCGCACGCACCAAGCCCTAGCTTGCACGAACCACGCACCATGACTATTGTGCAGATATACGCAACGATCACACGTGCAGTGCCCATTCCGCCTCACCCGGGAACCTTATGGACGACGAAGAGGAATACACCAAATTCGAGGTTGACGGCCAGGACGTTGAGATCGCGGACGAGCTGTCCCTGCTCCCGATTCGCAATGCCGTACTGTTCCCGGGCGCCGTAGCTCCGTTCGATGTAGGACGGGAGAAATCAGTTGCCCTAGTCGAAGACCTGGAAGGCCAAACGCAGCCTACTATCGCCATCTTCGCGCAACGGGATCCAGCGACCGATGACCCCCAGCAAAAGGACCTGTATCCCGTAGGCGTGGCAGCACGGGTGCTCAAGGCGCTCAAGCATAGCTCGGGCAACTTCAGCCTGATCCTGCAGGGGCTCGTGCGCGTGCGAATGGAAAAGGTCACACAGACCTCCGCCTTTCTGAAGGCGCGCGTGAGCAGGCTCGACGAGCCAAAGATGGAAGACGTAGAGACGGAAGCGCTGGCGATGAGCTTGCGCGACATCGCCAAGCAGGTGATCCAGCTCATGCCCGAGCTACCCCGCGAAGCCGCCTCCCTGATCGATTCCATCCAAGAACCAGGACAGCTTGCGGATCTGGTGGCTGCCAACCTGGATGCCCCAGTCGACGAGAAAGCCCAGCTTCTCGAGATGGTCGACGTCAAGGAACGAATTCGCAAGGTACTGCGCTTGCTAACTCGGCAGCTGGAGATCCTCAAGATGCGTGAACGCATCAACTCCCAAATCAAGGAGGAGATGGGGAAGAACCAGAGGGAGTACGTGCTCCGCCAGCAGCTGAAGGCGATCAAGGAAGAGCTGGGCGATGAGGAAGGCGATCAGGGAGACCTCGACGTACTCGAGGAGCGGATCGCCAAGGCGAATCTCCTGAACGAGCCTGAAAGTGTCGCGCGGAAGCAGCTGAAACGGCTGCGCGCAATGCAGGTTGGCTCCGCGGAGTACACCGTCGTACGCACGTACATCGACTGGATTCTGGACGTGCCGTGGAGCAAGGCCACCACGGACATGATGGATATCGCCGAGGTGCGCCGCATTCTCGATGAGGATCATTCGGGGCTTGAGAAGATCAAGAAGCGAATCGTCGAGTTCCTCGCCGTACGCAAGCTGAAGCCTGACAAGAAGG
>JAKSBK010000500.1 GCA_022361155.1 Pseudomonadota bacterium | reverse complement strand
CTCTATGTCTTGTTCCGAGAGCTCGTCCAGACCATCCGCAGATGCCGATTCCTGGAGATCTCTCAAGGTCTGGGCTGCCCTCGATCGAATCGAGAGAATTGCGGGTCCCTCCACGGGCTCGACTGCGAATGCGCCGAACGGGGCACGCTCACGGCGTTCGAGCTGGCCGGCCAAGGTTCGAAGCGCCTCCACCTGCACTGCACGCAGTGCAGCCGTCCGGGTTTTGCCGCGCCTCGCTAGTCCAGCGAGCTCGGTGATACGAGCTATCCACTGTCCATCGGACTCGCGATCGATCTCGATTCGCAATGCCATGGCTCTACCATGCACTTTGGCACGGCACGCCACGCGCTGTCGAGCAGACCTGTACAAGCGCCTTCGAGGATCGGCATCGAGGTTTCACTTGCCAATTATTGCCAATGCAGTCATGGTTTGGGCATGCCCACGCGCAACGTGAATCTGTCGGAGTATTACGACCGCTTCGTGGCAAAGAGCGTCCAATCGGGTCGATACCAGAACGCGAGCGAAGTGGTCCGGGCAGGACTTCGGCTACTTGCACATGAGGAGCACGTTGAGAAAGCAAAGCTCAAGGCGCTAAAACGTCTGACTGTCGATGCCTTTGAAGCGCTCGATCGGGGCGAATACAGAAGCTACGACGGGGATGAGCTCTCGGAGCTGTGGGCCCGTATCGACCGAGACATTGCCGCCGGCGACACGTAGATGGGGCGCCAGATCCGCATCGCCGATGCGGCCCACAAAGACATTGCCGAGGTGCTTCGCCACACACGCAAGGAGTTCGGTAGGCGCAAGTACCTGCAGTACCGCGCGCTGATCGAGCTGGCCCTCCAAGAACTCGCCCGTGATCCCTTGGGGTCCACGACGCGGCAGCGCAAGGAGCTGCACCCGGCAGCCCGCACGTACCATATTGCGCGTCGTGGCAAGCGTGTGCGCCACTTCTTCCTCTATCGGGTCAGCGACGAAGGTGTCGTCGAAATCGGTCGCTTGCTCTACGACGGGATGGAACTGACCCGCCACTTGCCCCGGGGCTACGGGCTCGAGGAAGGCGACGAGGAGTAGGGACTAGCGGCAAACCGGCACCGGGGCAGGCTGCTAGCCATCGCCTCGATGCAGGCCTTGAGGACGGCTCGTGTTTCCAGATCGACGGGCGGCGG
>JAKSBK010000499.1 GCA_022361155.1 Pseudomonadota bacterium | reverse complement strand
TCACCACATCGACGCGCCCATCGTTGTAGCTGGTCTGGGTGCGGTAGCGGTTGCCGTAAGCGTCGTGCAGGTAGCTTTCGTCAATGCGTGCCTGGTATTGGCCGCCGATGTTGCGGACCGTGGTCCGGGTAATGGGAAACAGCGCAGCTTCGGTGGAGCGCCCAGCCATCCAGCCGCCGCAATCATTGAAGAACCTCCCCTACTTTTGCACCGGCAGGTAGCTAATACCTCAGCAGCGACATGCTCTGCACGGGACGCAGGCGTTGCCTGCCATCGAGTGCGCTGAGCTCGATCACGAAGGCGGCGGCAACCACGGTGCAACGCTGACGCCGGATCAACTCGGCGGTCGCCCAGGCGGTTCCTCCGGTGGCGATCAGGTCATCCACCACGAGCACCCTGGCGCTGGCCGGTAGGGCATCCTTGTGCAACTCCATGGCGTCACGGCCGTACTCCAGCTCGTAGTGGACCCGCTCGGTCGCCCGAGGTAGCTTGCCCGGCTTGCGCGCAGGCACGAAGCTCTTGAGCATGCGCGCTGCCAGGGCTGCGCCAAAAATGAAGCCGCGTGATTCGATGCCCACGATAATGTCGACCTCGGCGTTTACGTAGTGTTCCGCGAACAGGTCCAGACAGGTCGTGAAAGCGACCGGACTGGCAAGCAGCGGCGTGATGTCCCTGAATAGAATCCCAGGCTTGGGAAAGTCGGGGACGTCGCGCACGAAGCTCCTCAGCATCTCGGTACGTTCCCTACTCATCCCGCCCTCCGTGGCGCGGATCGGGCTCGAGGGCAACGTACGCTGCCACAGCCAAGTGATCCGGATTGGTGGCCTCCACGACAAGCGGCGTGACAGAGGCATAGCCCTGCTCCAGGGCTTGTGTATCCGAGCCTTCGCATTCCTCGTGGTGCGGGTAGCCGCCAACTGTGTAGTACTCGCGCCCCGCGGCGTCGTCGTACTCGGTCACCACCGGTTCCCGGTACACGCGCCGGCCGAGGCGGGTCGCACGTACACCCTTGCTCGACCCGCTCGGGAAGTTGACATTGAGCAGGGGCGCCGGGCCATCTGGCAGCTTGGTCTCGAGCAATCTGTGCGCTATCCGGGCTGCCAGCGCGGCTGCGGCGTCAAAGTCTCGGTCTCCATCCATGGAGAAGGCAATGCCGGGAATGCCGCGAAGGGCGCCTTCGCGCGCGCCCGCTACGGTGCCCGAGTAGTAGATGTCGTCGCCCAGATTCGGGCCGTGGTTGATCCCCGAGACGACCACATCCGGGGCGCGCGAAAAGAAATGGCCCTGATGCAGTGCAATGTAGACGCAGTCCGCCGGCGTCCCGTCGATCGCGAACACACCCTGCGCCTGACGGACGGGATGCATCGCCCGATGCAGCGTCACCGCGTGGCTGCAGGCGCTGCGCTGGTAGGCCGGCGCGACCACCACTACGTCCGCCTGCAGGACCAAGGCCCTGCGCAAGCTCTGCAGCCCGAGTGCATCTACGCCGTCGTCGTTGGTCAACAAGGCAAGGGGACGGCCCATGCGTGACTGGTATCAGCATCCGGCGTGCGCCGCTAGCGCGCATCGGTCACCACGAGCGACAGATGCGTGGGCCGGGAACGTGGTCCCGACGGGGAGCGCCTCCGAGCGGCTCTTTGCACGCGTGCCGTGAAGGCGAGTTTGGACATGCCTCTCGGACCAGGCTCATGCGACGGTCGGGGCAACGCCGGAACGAAATCGGGGGGCGGCGCGCAACCGCCGACCTCAAGCCCAATCTCGAGCTCTTCTTGACGCCGTGCGATGCGGGCGGCGAGCTCCGCCCGAGACAGACGCTCCCGAAGGTGAGTGGCAACGACCGGCTTGGTCAACAGGTCTGTGACCCCTGCCTCGAGGGCGGCCTGAACGTCGTCGACCAAAGTGTGCTCGCTCAGCATGACGATCGCAGGCAGGCGATCGGCGCGACCGGCTCGCAACCACTTCGTCAGCTCGAGTGCCTCGCCCCCCTCATCGCACCTGGACCAGGCTAGGACCACGAGCTCGAAACGCTGCCTGCTCAGCAGCCCACGGGCCTCCTGCAGACACGAGCAAAGAAGGCTCGGGTGACCGCGGCGTCGCAGCCAGGCGCAGATGCTTGTCCCCAGGACAGCATTTCCTTCAACTACGAGCGCTCGCAACGGGTGGTCGGCCATGATGGGCCCAGCAACGCCGGTTTGCGCTCACACGCACACACTGGCGCCTAATGTGGGAAGCTGACTACCAGCTGGGTCGGACACGGTCCAGCGGAACTTGAGCTTAATGTGCAGGAATCGTGATCGCCGATATAAATACTGCGAAATTGCAGAACAACGGAACGCGGCGCGGCTAGCGGCCGGCAGCCGAACCAGGTTGTCTCTGCGTTGGTCAAGCTTGCCCATGCGAGCGACCAATGGGAGCTCTACTCTCGCAGCTCTGCCAGCACCTCGTGCGGTAGGGGAAACCAGCGCAGGTGCTCGAAATCTGCAGTCAGGCGCGGCGGTTCGAGCTGCAGGTCGAGGAAGCGCTGCTGGGCGCCGGCGACAACCTCGTCGGCCATCTGCACGTACCGAGCGCGCTCCATTGCCGGGTTGGGGCGAGTCCTGAAGGGAAAATGGAGCCGGCCGTCGCCGTAGTCGATCTCGCGCAGGCTTCTGAGCGCGTGACGGTCTCCGGACGTGTGGGACCACTGTCCGCTATCGGGCTGGAACCGATAGTCGGGCATGACCTTGAAACCGTGGTCGGCGATCCATCTCACGGCATCCAGCAAGAAACCGAACTCCGCTTCGGAAACGAAGTAGTTGAAGCTCACTCGCACCCAGCCAGGCTTGATCCCTTCGCAACCGCGCGTGATCTCGCGTTCGAATTCCCGCGAAGTCTCCAGATCGATGCGCAGCAGGCGGTGACCATACGGTCCCGCGCACGAACAGCCGCCGCGCGCCTGAATGCCAAACAAGTCGTTGAGCAACGCAACTACGAAGTTGTGATGCAGGTAGCGATCTGCGTGGCGCACCACGAAAGACACGATCGACAGCCGCTTCGCGTCCGGATTGCCCAGGACCTCGAGCTTGGGATGGGATTGCCAGGCCTCGATGGCGCGAGCCACGAACGACGACTCGCGCCGCTCGATGGTGGCGACGCCCACCGCTGCCTTGAGCTGAAACACGAGGCCGGCGCGGATGGACTCGATAATGGCGGGGGTGCCACCTTCCTCACGCAGCACAGGATCGGACAGGTAGCGGTGCTCGAAGGCGTTGACGTAGCTCACGGTGCCGCCACCAGGCACCACGGGCACCCGGTTGCCCAGGAGCTTCTTCTTGGCGACGAGCACGCCAGGGGTGCCGGGTCCGCCGATGAACTTGTGGGGGGAAAGCACGACCGCATCCAGATAGCTCGCCGCCGGGGCGCCCTGCGGCGGATTCATCTGGATGCCGGTATAGGGCGCCGCGGCAGCATAGTCCCAAATGGACAGTGCCCCGTGGCGGTGCAACAGGCTCGCGATGGCGGCTACGTCGGACACGATGCCGGTTACGTTGGACGCCGCCGAGAAGCTGCCGATCTTGAGGTAACGGCGCTCGAAGCGCACCAGCTCGGCCTCGAGTCGGCTCAGATCGATCTGACCATCGTCGTCCTCGGGAATCGTGACGACCTCGGCGATCGATTCACGCCAAGGCAGCTCGTTCGAGTGATGCTCGTAGGGCCCGATGAACACCACCGGACGATCGTGGGGCGCAATCTGCGCGGAAAAGCGATGGCGATCGTCCAGCCGGGAAGGGATGGCCAGCCCCAGCAAGCGAACGAGCATGCTGATGCCGGCGGTGGCGCCCGAGCCGCAAAAGAGCACCACGTCCTGCGCGCCGCCGCCGACCGCTTCCTGGATGATGCTGCGCGCGTCCTCTCTGAAGCGACTGGTCTGCAGCCCAGTCGCCGAGGCCTCGGTGTGCGTGTTGGCGTACAGCGGCATCACTTCGTCGCCAATGAAACCCTCGATGAACGAGAGGGGACGACCGGAGGCGGTGTAGTCCGCATAGGTGATACGCCGGGCACCGTAGGGCCCTTCGATAGCTTCGTCCTTGCCGACCACCGACTCACGAATGGTGTGTAGGAGCGTGTCGCTACCGGCTTGCATGTCGTAGCCCTTAGTCTTCCACACAACCAGCGAATCGCCCATCCGGCGCGCGGCGCGGTCCAGACACCTATAGCTTCTGGCGAACGCCGACGTAGTGAAACAGCGTGAGCATGCCTTCGACACGACCGTGCATCAGCTTGCCGCGAACCGCGGGCCTGCTGGGCGCCCTGTGGCTGACCTGCGCCTGCTCCGTGGACAAACAAAGCCTTGGCCCGGGGGACGGGGGGCTTGGACCGGGCGCCTGCGCGGCGAGCGAACCGGGGTCGCTGGGCGCCTGCGCCGCAAGCGGGGCAACCTGCGTCGCAGGCCGCTGCGCGACGTGCATGCCCGGGTCGGGCAGCTGCAGCAACGGCGTTGCTCGGCACTGCCGCGAGGACGGCTCCGGCTACGACCGCTTCGAGTGCGACCCGGTCCAGGGGATGCGCTGCGAGCCCGGCGGATGCCGGGGCGTCTGCGCACCGCCCGAGATATCGAAGAGCTATGTGGGCTGCGACTACTACCCCACGGTCACGGCCAACCCCGTTTGGGAAGGGTTCGATTACGCAGTCGCGATCTCCAACGCCTCGACGCTTCCTGCTCATGTCACGATCACGCGCGGCGACACTGCGATCAAGGAGCTCGACATCGGCGTCGGCAGCCTCGAGACCGTCAAGCTGCCGTGGGTCGAACAGCTCAAGGCAACCGGGATCGATCCGGCGCGAGCGTGCCCCGCGGAGATCCTGCCGCCCGGCAGCAGCCAGCTGGCGCGCGAGGGCGCCTACCGAGTACGGTCCGATCAACCGGTTACCGTCTACCAGCTGAGCCCGTTGCAGTACGAGCTCGTACCTGCTCCGTCCGGCTGCCCAGTAGCATCGGACTGCCCGGGCGCGGTCGGCGCTACCTCGGCGTGCCTCTCCTACAGCAACGACGCTTCCCTGCTGTTGCCGGCCACCTCGCTTACGGCGAACTACGATATCATCAGCTGGCCTGCGCTCAACGAAGGTGCCGCCTTCATCTCGGTCACGGCGACCGCCGACGACACCACGGTAGAGGTGAACGGCGGGGCGCGCTTCAGTCCAGGCGGCGGCATCGATGCGCGCGGACACGGTCGGGTTTCGATGCAGCGCGGCGACGTGCTGCAGATCCTGTCCGAGCACACGGGTCCCAACCTGCAGTTCCTCGACGATCCGACCGGCACCAAGCTGCGAGCCAGCAAGCCCGTGCAGGTCATCGTCGGCCACTCCTGCGCGCGTGTGCCGACCGCGGACACGCGCGACTGCGACCATCTCGAAGAGGCCCTGTTTCCGGTCGAGACATTGGGCAAGGAGTACGTGGTCACCTACCCCGCCGCGCCAGCGAGCGAGTCGCCTCATGTGATTCGTGTCCTTGCGGTGCAGCAGGATACCGAGCTCACGTTCGAGCCGCCGCTCGTGGCGGCGACGAAGATCAGCCCGGGTGATCCACCGCTCGAGCTACGCGAAGTCTCCGAGGACGTTCGGATCACCTCGGACAAGCCGATCCTCGTCGCCCAGTACATGCAAGGGCTCTCTTCGGTGCGAAGCGGCGCCGGAGACCCCTCCATGTCGCTCGTCGTGGCTTCGGAGCAGTTCCGCAAGGACTACATCTTCGTCGCCTCGAAGACCTACGACGTCAACTTCATCAACGTGGTGGCACGCCAAGGTACAAGGGTAGTCCTGGACGGCCAGCCGCTGCCCAGCCACGGCTTCAGGCCCATAGGCCAGACAGGCTTCGCGGTCCTGCGCCACGAACTGCCGGCGGGCGGGAGCGACGTGCACCGCATCCGTGCCGAAAGCGAGTTCGGCCTGCTGGTCTACGGCTACGGCCGCTTCACGAGCTACATGTATCCAGGGGGCCTGGACCTCAAGCGCATCACACCGCCGCCGCTGCTCTAGGATGATTCCTCTTCGGCTCCATTCGATCTGCTTGCCCGGCCTGCTACTGGTCCTCGTAGGAGCCGGGGGCTGTTCTGTCGGAAACGACGGTCGCAGTCCGGCTGCCCACGATGCTGGAGCCCATGCCATGCAGCAGCCCGATGGGGCCAGCGGCTCACGCACTGATGACGCAGCAGCCGGCGACGCAGCCGGTAGAACCGACAGCAGCCTGCTCGTGGGCGATCCGGGCGCTGCCGCCTCGGGAGGCGGCGGCGCGGCAGGCGCGGGCTCGTGCACGCCAGCCGGCTGCGAAGCTCAAGGTGCCACGTGTGGGATGATCGATGACGGCTGCGGCAGCACGCTCTACTGCGGCACCTGCAAATCGGGTGAAGTGTGCGACGCTGCCAGCCACACCTGCCTGTCCGGCGCCAACGCGTGCAGCTCCGCCGGCCTCGAATGCGGCATCGTGACGGACGCCTGCGGCGCCTCCGTTTTTTGTGGGCAGTGCGAGGCGGGCAAGCGCTGCCAGGGTGGCCAATGCAAGGCTTGCGAGCCCAAGACCTGTGCAAGCATTGCCGGCTGCGGCAAGGTGCCGGACGGCTGCGGCGGGACCTTGGACTGCCCGGCGTGCGTTGCAGCACAGATCTGCGACGCGATCACCGCCGCGTGCCGCGCGTGCGAGCCCACGAGCTGCGCCGCAGCGGGCGCCGAGTGCGGCACGATTTCGGATGGCTGCGGCGCCACGCTGGAGTGCGGCAGCTGCCCCCGCGGGCTGGTGTGCGCCTCCGACCGCTGCGTCGCAGCACCCGCGCCCGCCGAGTGCGTCTCGCGGGACAAGACCTGCGGTCGCCTGCAGAGCGCCTGCACGGGCCGCAGCCTCACCTGCGGTGCCTGCCCCGAGGGCGAGGTTTGCATCGACAACCTGTGCGCGAGCTGCGTGCCCATGACGTGTGCGGAGCGCAACCGGCAGTGCGGTACGACGAGCGACGGTTGCGGAGCCACGCTGAACTGCGGAGACTGCCCGCCCGACGATCGCTGCTATCGCGGTGAGTGCTGCACACCAAAGACGTGCAGCGGCGCCGGAGCACACTGCGGCACCATCTCGGACGGCTGCGGGGGCACGCTCGACTGCGGAGACTGCCCGGGTGGTCAAGTCTGCGGACTCACCAGCGCCAACACCTGCATCCCCTGCACACCGAGAACCTGCGGATCCGATCGTTGCGGGCGCATGTCCGATGGCTGTGGCGGCCGAATAAATTGCGGCAGCTGCCCGAGAGGATTCGTGTGCGGGCTAAGCAGCGCCAACCTGTGCGAGCCCTGTACGCCGAGAACCTCATGCGGGCCAGCAGAGTGCGGGCGCGTGCCCGACGGCTGTGGGGGCAGGCTCGACTGCGGAGACTGCCAAGCGGGGTTCGTGTGCGGCCTGACCAGCGCCAACCTGTGCGAGCCCTGTACGCCGAGAACCGCCTGCGGGCCAGCAGAGTGCGGGCGGGTCAGCGACGGTTGCGGCGGCAGGCTGCAGTGCGGCGGCTGCAACACAGGATTCGTGTGCGGCCTGACCAGCGCCAACCTGTGCGAGCCCTGTACGCCGAGCAGCAGCTGCGGGGCGGGCAGGTGCGGCGAGGTCTCCGATGGCTGTGGTGGACGCGTGAACTGCGGCTCTTGCCCCGCGGGGCAGCGCTGCAGGGACCACAAGTGCTGCGCGCCCAAGACGTGCAGCGACCTCGGGATCGCGTGCGGCTCGGCAAGCGACGGCTGCGGCGGCACGCTCGACTGCGGCGATTGCGGGAGCGGTGTCTGCCTGCAGGGCGGAACGTGCTGCGATCCCGCGCCCGCCCCTTGCGCCGGCAACTGCGGGCAGCTCGTGTCCGACGGCTGCGGCGGATCGCTTATCCAATGCCCTCCATGCCTGATGTAGGGCGACGAAAAGCAGCGCTCGCGCTGCCGGCGCTCGCGCTGCTTACGGTCGGCTGCTCGCGCTCCAACAGCGGCAACGCCGAACAGCCTCCGCTGCCCCCCCTCGACGCCGCGGCGGATGCGACCGCGGGTCATGCCGATGCAGGCAGCACCCAGGTGCCTCAAGGGGGGGTGTGCAGCACGGATGGCTGGTGCTGGGAGCTGCCCTATCCGCAGGGGCACGACCTGCTCGGTGTCTGGGCACGCTCCGCCAGCGATATCTGGGCGGTTGGAGAGCACGGCCTTCTCATGCACTTCGACGGCTCCGAATGGCGCAACGAGCCCGGCCTCAGCGAGGAATCGCTAAACTCCGTCTGGGGCGCAGGCAACACGGTGTGGGCCGTCGGGGACCGGGGCGTAGTCCTTGTTCACGACGGTTCAGGCTGGTCCGAAGTCATCCCGTCGGACGGCGGCTCGGCCACCACGGGCGCCCCGGACCCGCCGCGGGACGACCTGCACGCGGTACGGGCACGCGCCGGCGACGTTTGGATCGCGGGGGAGGCCGGCCTGCTATGGCACTTCGACGGCAGCCGCTGGAACCGAGAAGCACTCGGCACGAGCAACGCGTTGCGCGCGGTGTGGGCCGCCTCGGGCTCGGACAGCGTTTGGATCGCTGGCGACCAAGGAACGCTGCTCCACTTCGATGGGACCGAGTGGACCCACGAAGACCCCGGAACCAGCCGGGATCTGCTGGCCATCGACGGGCTGAACGAGCGCGATCTGTGGGTCGTGGGCGAGCGGGGAACCGCACTGCACTTCGACGGGCGGCAATGGGAAGCGAGCGAGACCGGGTTCTCTGGTCATCTTACGGCCGTGGTAGCGGATTCGACGGCGCCAGGTGCCCGGCCGGGCGCTGCCGGCGCGCCAGACGCGAGCACTTCCGCGGCAGGCACCGGGGGTGGTGGCATGGACGCCGGAACGGACGCCGGCGCTGCCGGCAGCGGCGGTGACCCGATCTGGCGTGCATGGGCATTCGGCGACGACGGAAGCGCCTGGCGCTACGGGCAACGCTGGACACCGGTGGCAAGCGGCACCCGGCGACGCCTCGAGGCCGCAACCCGGTTGGCCAAAGGCCAGCTGCTGGTCGTGGGTGAGCGAGGTATCGTGCAGCACTGGTCGGACGGCGCCCGCTCTCTCTTGTCGCACGGCTCGCTACACAACCGGCTGAGCATCCGCGGCGGGCCGAACGGCCGGGTGTGGAGCGTGGGTGACGAGTTGCTCGTGCGCCGGCAAGGCACCTGGGCGGTGCAGGAAAACCCCACGCCGCGCTCGCTCTACGGACTGTGGGCAGACAACTTGGATTTGTGGGCGGTGGGCACGGGCGGAACGATCGTTCGCCACCGGCAGGACGCGTGGTCGGAGCCGGCAAGGGTCAACGGAGCGCGGGGATGGCTGCGTGCGGTCGGAGGCAGCAGCGACGGTGCCGCCTGGATCGTGGGCAACGACGCAGCCACGCTGATCCGCGCCGGATCGACGTGGATCGACGTCGACAACGGCTACCGCGCGGATCTGCTCGCCGTGTGGGGACAGCGTGAAGACGACTTCTGGGCGGTCGGAAGCGACGGCGCAGCGCTGCACTGGGACGGCTCGGCCTGGGCCGACGTGCCCACAAGCGCAGACGGCAGCGTCGGCGCGACCCTGCGCGCCGTGTGGGGAGCAGCCAGCGACGACGTATGGGCCGGCGGGACGGGCGGCATCCTGCTGCACTGGGACGGGCGCGCTTGGTCGCTGGTGACGGAGGGAGAAAGCTACTCGATCAACGACGTATGGGGCAGGGCTGCCGACGATGTCTGGGCGGTTGGCACGGGCGGCACCTTGCTGCACTACGACGGCAACCGGTGGTCGGCGAAGAGCAGCGGGACCCGCAACTCGCTCGAGAGCATCTGGGGTGATGCGCGCGGAAACCTCTGGACTGTCGGCCTGCACGGCACGGTCCTGCGATACTCCGCGCAACAGTAAGGACCCGCCACACCATAACCTGCCCACCTCGCAGGCT
>JAKSBK010000498.1 GCA_022361155.1 Pseudomonadota bacterium | reverse complement strand
CGGACACCCGGGCGTGCGTCAAGGTGCTATAGCTAGTGCCCGTCCCGAAACTCCGGACCGAGGATGGCGCAGCGCCGCGGGGTCGGATGGCGTGTCGGCGAACCGAGGAAATGCAGCGCATGCGGTTGGAATCGAGCAGGGTCGAGCGTGAGACGACGCGGCAGACGGCCCCGCGCCGCAAGCCAGGCGACGGGAGTGAGTTTTGGAACGGGCACTAGCTAGCCCGCATCGGTCGCCAGCCTCCGGCCGCTCCATCGCGCCTCGAAGTTGGTGATCGATGCGGGCGAGCCGGTGAACGGATGAACCTACAGACCTCAGCCGAGACCATGCCGCTGCCGTCCGACGCTTGCGACCACTGGGTGGCGGGCCACCGGATAACGTTCCTGCACGATGGAGCGCGGTGCTTTCCCGCCATGCTCTCCGAGATCGAAGCTGCGCGGCAAGAGATTCTGCTCGAGATGTACTGGTTTGGCTCCGACAGCACAGGGTTTCGCTTCGCACAAGCGCTGGCTGCGAAAGCCAGGGAGGGACTCCGGGTCAACGTGCTCTACGATGCCGTTGGTAGCTACGACAGCAGCGCCTCCGTGTTCGATCGGATGCGTGAGGCCGGCTGCCAGGTGCGGGAGTTTCACCCCATCGCGCCGTGGCGGAAGCGCTTCATGCTCGATCGCGTCTATTTCCGCGATCACCGCAAGATCCTCGTGATCGACAACCGCGTCGCGCTCACAGGCGGGCTGAATCTGGCCGACGAATGGGCCCCCGTAGCCGAAGGAGGAAAGGGGTTCCGCGACGACATGGTTCGTGTGCAAGGCCCGGCCGCACAAGAGCTGCGCGCGCTTTTTTACCGCACCTGGTCGATGACCGGCGGACTTGCACCGGCTGATGCGCCGGCTGCGCACTCTCGCACGAAGTCGCCCGTTCGCGTGCTCTCCAACGATTTCGTGCACGAGCGCTGGTTGATCCGTCGAGCCTACCTGCGCCAAATCCGCGCTGCCAAGAGCTGCATCACCCTAGCCAATAGCTACTTCATTCCTGATAAGGCGGTACGCCGTGCGCTTGGACGAGCGGCGCGTCGAGGCGTGCGGGTGCGCGTGCTCGTGCCGGGACGCAGCGATGTGGCGGCGGTCCAACACGCCAGCAAGCGGCTTTATGGGACGCTGCTGAAGCGAAGGATCGAAGTCTACGAATTCACCGGAAGCGTGTTGCATGCCAAGTCGGCAACCATCGACGACCGCTGGTGTACGACCGGGACCTTCAATTTCGATCATCGCTCGTGGCGCTTCAGCCTCGAGGTCAACGTAGCCATCGAGGATCGCGCTGCCGCCGCTGCACTGCGGCGTCGCCTGGAGCGGGACATCGAAGTCTCGCGCGCCGTGACGCTGGCGGCCTGGCGTGCGCGTCCGTTTGGCGACCGGGCTCTGCAGGAGCTCTTCTACGCCCTGCGCAGGTTCTTGTAGTGTAACTGTTCGGGCCCCAGTCAGTCGGGTTTTTGAGGCGGTTTTCTGGGCGAGCGCGCCCCCAGGAATCGCCCGAGGAGTACTGCCCGGCTGCGGTTGGAATCAGCTGCAGCGCAGGGCAAGGCCGAGGACGAAAGCCGCCCAGAAAACCGCCTGGGAGGCCGGCGTGCAAGCGTGGTCACCCCGTGAGCAGTTACCTTGTAGTGGCAACAGCGGCTCCGGTGGATCGCGGGCCGGGCAGGGGCCAGCCCCGCATCAGCCAGGGCAGCCGGCGTGCGAGGCATACGTCGCTTGACCCTCAGCTCGGCCGACCACTATGCTCTGCGGGCCCTTCAGATTCTTCTGGATGCTTACCACCCTCAGACACCAAGTACCGCTTGCCAGGGATCGTGATGGATTCCCGCTGGCTCTGACGCTCGCTGGCGGTGTTGCGCGTCCGCCGGCGGGCGCCAGGGCTGGGGCCAGACGATCAGGAATCCTGCGGCGAGGTACTAGGGAGTGTCTTCAAAATACTCCCGTCGATCCCGAGGCCCTCGAAATCGTGGGGTCTCCCGCCGCTCCTCAACGATGCACCACATTGCCTCGTCACGGCGAAAAACCCCATGATTCCGATCATCCTCGGGCTCTCGGTCCGATTTTGAAGACACTCCCTAGACGGAGGTGGCCGTGACCGTCTGCCCGCGCTGCGGCAAGCAGAATCAGCCTCACTACAAGTTCTGCCTGGGCTGCGGCTCGGAGCTGCCGCGGGGCGCAGAAAAGACGCCGGGCGATTTCCGACCGTACACCGGGGCGCAGCTGGTGGTGGACTCGGCAGGGCCCGTTGCCCAAGAGGCTGCAGCCGTGTCCCCCCTCGCAAAGGGTAGCGCAGCAGCCAAGAGCGATCTGCCCGGCCCGGCAACGGGCTCCGGGGCCAGGCAAAGCGAGTCCACCGAGCAGCCGGGCGAGACCGCGCAGGCGCGCTCCGGTGCGACGGGGCCCGGTGCGGACGACCGCGCCGTCGGCGAGCCGCCCGAGGAGGCGCCCCGGCCCAGCACCGCTGCTGCCGCTACCTGTCCGAACTGCGGTTCGGCGGTACCGGGGGACTTCAAGTTCTGTGGCACGTGTGGTCACTCCATGAGCGCTGGTTCCGCCCCCGCCACCGCGCTCGAAGCACCCCCGGCAGCCGCCGAGCTCGAATCAGGACCCCAGCCTCGCGGTCTTCTGACGCTGATCAACCCAGACGGCTCCGCCGGAGGGCGTTTTCCCCTGTCCGATGCCACGACCCAAGTGGGTCGAGACGCCGGTGAGCCGTTCGCTCTCGATTCGTACCTGTCTCCCGTTCACGCTACCTTTTCGTTCGAAGATGCAGGATTGGTATTGCGCGATGAGGGCAGCCTAAACGGCGTGTACCTGCGCCTGACGCCGCAGCAGCCCGTGGCGCTCGAGCACGGTTCGGTGTTTCGCATTGGACAGGAAGTGCTCAAGTTCGAGCTCATGCAACCACAACAAGGTGCCGATGGAGTTGAACTGTTGGGCGCCCCCGATCCGGGTTACATCGGCCGTATCAGCTTGATCGTAGGGAGGAACGTTACGGGCAACGCGTTCCCTATCGGTCCCCACGGCGTGCATTTGGGTCGCGAGCGCGGCGACGTATTGTTTCCCGAGGACGGGTACGTATCGGGCCTGCACTGTCGCGTGTACGGGGATGAAGGCAGCGTCAAGCTCGCGGACATGAACAGCTCCAACGGCACGTTCTTGCGCGTAAGCGAAAGGGCGACGGTCGAGCACGGCAGCATGGTCCTGATGGGCCAACAGCTATTTCGGATCCAGATCCCGTCGCGCTAGCACTGGTGCCCGCGGCCGGAAGCCCGATCCGGGTTTTCGCCTGCCGCGGCACGGCCACGCGCAGCGCGGCATCGACAAGAAGGCGCCCGAGCAAACGACGCCTAGCGAACGCTCACGTCATCCCAGAACGCGGCTGCGCGATCGGCTCTCACGCCGATCAAGCCGGGCTCCGGGAACGTAGCATCGACCTGATCGAGCACCAGCACGTCGTCCACGTACAGCTGGTGCCTTGCACCCGTCACGACGGCCCTGAGCCGATGGGGCTGGCCTGCCACCACGATCGCAGGGGCCGAAGCCACGTCGGTCCAGCCGCGGTTGTGGCGGCCGAGGGCGGCGATCTGGTTCCCCAGATTGAGGAAGAAAAAGTAGCCCGAGAGGTTGTTCTGACCCGGGCCGGGCCGGCTGACACGGTACAGCACCCCAGCGACACCACCGACGGTGATCGTGACCGTCGCCTGCAGCGTGAAGTCAGCGAACTTGCGGTCTGCCACCAGCGACTTGCGCGCGGGGCCGTTGTCCACCGAGTATTGTCCGGTGGGTGTGACGGTCCACGTGCCGTCCCAGGTGCTCCAGCCGCTGGCGGTCGGCGCGTCGAAGCCGTCCACGAAGCTGCCGCCAAGGCAGGCAAGGCAGGGCCCGCCGCAGTCGGGTAGCAATTCGCCCGGGCTCAGGACTCCATCGCTGCAGTGCGCCGGGGCCTGACACAGGGCACCCGCGCACAGTCCACTGCGACAATCTGTGGGGGCCTTGCAGCCCTGACCGTGATCGCAGACCTCGCACCACGGTCCGCCGCAATCCTTGCTCGTCTCGAAGCCGTTCACCTGCCCGTCGAAGCAACTGGGGGCAGGGTCGCCGGGGCACTCGCCGCCGTGGCTCACGATCACCCCATTGCACTCGGCATGCGTGCGACCGCACCAATAGGTCTTGCCGTCGCGTCCACACACCATATCGGGTTGAGGGCAAGGCACGGTGCCGCAAGGCAGCTGGCATTGGTGCGTGCCCGGGTTGCATATTTGTCCGGGGGCGCATGGTTGCGCGCAAAGCGAGGCGCACTCGCACAGGATGCAGCCCATCGGCCCTCTAACAAAGCCGTGCGGACAGAACTTGACGCAATTGCTTGGCGGAAAAACCATGGAGCACGTTGGTGTTGGCGCGCCCATGCCTGAAGCGCCGCCCATACCCGCAGTGCTGCCCATACCCGCGACGCCGCCCATACCCGAAACGCTGCCCGCACCTGCTGTGGCGCCCATACCCGCGGCTCCGGTCGCACAGCTTCCCGGGTGCATCACGACCGTGCCGCGGCACCATGCTTCCTCTTGACACTGGTAGGTCACGCCATCCTGGCCGCAAACCGCCGCCTGGTTGAGACAGGGCGCACCCGCACAAGGCTGCTCACACAGCTTACGCTGGCCGTGACAGATCATACCGGCCGTGCAGTCGCCATTGCTGCTGCATCCAGGCGGGGTCGGCGGCTGGGTACCCGTGCCCGCCGTCGGCACCTGGCCCCCACCGGCAACCGGTTGACCTGCGACAGGACTCCCGGGCGCTCGGTTGGTGCCATCGCAGCCTGCAAGCCACGCAACGACGGACGCGACCGCCAGGAAGGTTGGTGGGCAGTGAACACGATTCGTCATGGCAGCATCTTCCTCCCGCGAGGTTGCACACCGAAGGGGCAGGTCCCGGCGAGTCTTGATAGCACCGCGCGCCGGGTCAGGCTGCTGTGGGCTCCAGCTACTCGGGACTGGAGGGTCGAATTCGGGTCCCGGCAACCACGGCGGGGGGCGGTTTGCAGTCGTGCGGCACGGCCAACGGCCTACAGCGCCGCACGGCTCCATGGCTCCATGTGCTATTTATGCAATATTGCTGCGAAAACGGTAGGCCTGGGTTTGGCTGTCCAACCGCTTAGGCCGGCGCCTTCGGTATCTAAATCGATACCCTTGGCGAACCCAGCAAGTGCAAGGGGCCCGGGCGGGGGGCCTCGTGCTCGGGCCCGGCGGACGTGCCCGGATCCGGGCGCCGGCGGTAGCCGACTCGCTTCGGGTCTCTGCCGCCGCTTCGGAGAGCTGGCGGGCAGACCATGACCCGCCTACAATGTACCCCGTGACCGCAGCTGCAAAGAAGCTCCTAGAAGACGCCCTTGCGCTTCCGGAAGAAGACCGGCGTCGTCTTGCTCGCGCCCTGATGGAGAGCGTGTCCAGCGAGTCGACCGAGGGCGTCGAAGAGGCGTGGCGTGCCACAGTTCTCGAGCGCATCGACGAGGTTCGTCGCGGCGACGTGAAGACGGAGCCTTGGTCCGAGGTCAAGCAGCACATTCGTGACGCCCTCGACGGCTGATGGCCACCGTGCGGTTTCATCCAGCTGCGCGAGCAGAGCTCGTCGACGCGATCGTCTACCACGAACGCGAGCGACCTGGCTACGGAGCCAAGCTTGAGGGCGAAGTCGAGGAGCTCCTCGAGCGAGCCTCCACGTTCCCGCAGGCCGCAGCACCGCTGGATGCCTACCCGCCTGAGTTCGAGGTTCGCGCGCTTCGACTCCACACGTTTCCGTACTCGTTCATCATCGCATGCGTGAACGGCGAGCGTACCGTCTATGCCTTCGCGCCTCGCCAAGCGGCTCGGCCGTAATAGGCGACACGTACTCGGTCGGTGACGACGAAGACGTGCACACTTTCGAGGTAACCGCGAATCTGCTGGAGGCTGGGCCGGTTCAGGTCCTGTGGAACGGGAAGATTTGGGTCGAGCAGCAGGGGGGGCCAGGGTCAGTGAATATTACGTGGCAAGCCATGCTCGAGGATATGCCGAGCGGGTGGGTGACCGTGCGCACACCACACGTGCAGACGAGCCCGATCTACGTGATAGTGCACGGCCGCCCAATTCACGATCCCTTCGGTGGGAGCCTGCCACAGTGGCGCCCCGACCCCGGTGCCCCCTGCCGCATGACCGCGCGTGTAGACGAGCTGATCCGAAACACGAACCTTCGGGGTGGGACACCCGCCGGTATCATGAACAGGTACATTGCAGCATGGTGGAAGTACCGGAATCGTCGCGTTGGGTCCTGCGATCTCAACAACCCCCCCGACCCGCCTTCGCTGCCCCCGCCGGGCAACGACGAACGCGGGGACTACCCCAATGCGTTCCCCGGGCGCGGGCTGCCGCTCTCGGCAGACACACGGAGAGTGACCGGCCGTCTGGTACCCTCGAACGATCAGGATCACTTCTTCATTCAGGCACGATGCCCGAACACCCCGACCAACAAGGACTACCTGCGGGCCCGCGTGGCGCTGCGCACCGAGGCTAGAGAGAATCTCAGCAGGTACGTGCTCGACTACTGCTGGTCCGACCCCGGCGTCCGATGCTCGGTCAGGAACCCGCCTGAGACCGGCCCCGCTCTTGTGACCAAGCGGGTGGACGTGACTCCACTAGGCGGTGGCACGACCGCCAATGCGCCGCTCGATGTGAAATGCACGCCGAACCAGCTCTTCTGGCTGAGCATCGCCGTGCGGCCAGGTGGGGCGGTCGGAAATGACATCTATTCGCTGTTCTACTCGGTCGAAGCGGTCGACGACGGCTTCCGCTATTCGAACGGCAGCGGGGCCGGCGAGTTTCCAGCTGGGGGACAGCCCACCAACCCGTAGGCGAACCGGCTGCTCCCTGGACGCGGTCGCGACCTTGCTGGCAGCGAGAGCTTGCGTCAAAGCAGGCCGGAGAAGTTGGTCAGCCTGGTCGACGCCGTTCAGGAGCATCTGCCCGACGGTATG
>JAKSBK010000497.1 GCA_022361155.1 Pseudomonadota bacterium | reverse complement strand
TGGGGCTCGCTGGCAAGGCGGACCGACGAAGACTGCGGTTCATTTCGATGCGGTGCAGCGCATATTCGAGGAGGTCCCAACGCCGCCAGCGGGCGCCAGGGCTGGGGCCAAACGATCAGGATTCCTGTGGCGAGGTACTAGGTTCTGTCTTGAAAGAGGGACGCTACCCCGGCGTCCGGAGGGTTGAAAGGATACCGCAGAAGCTCGGGAGCCAGTCGCTTTATCAGCTTGGCCTGCAGCTTCGATTTGAGGCGCTCGGACTCGGGCACTCCCAGCAGGAGCGCGTAGTTGCTGGCGGCATTGAGCACGGGAAAACGCTCGAGATCGGTCAGGTCGTATAGCTGCTCTTTGGAGCTCAGCCAACCCGCGTGGCGTTGCTCGAGGTAGAAGCGATCGCGCCAGTCCAGATGCGCGTGCGGGTGGTCGAGCGTCCACTGAAGCCACTCCTCTACGGCAGCGGTGGCGCTCGAGTCCACGGGCTCGCCAAAGTGCGACGCGATCGTCCACGCGCCTTGGCTTGCGTTGGACAGGACGCCCTGGAAGCGGCGCCAACCGCTGGCGGCTTCCCAACCATGGCCGCCTACCTGCACGCCCTGCAAGCCGTCGCGAGCCCCCGTGATGAACGGCAGGGCATCGCCTTCGGACACGTGACCAGCGCAATGGGATTCGACCAAGCGGCGGCGCGCGGGGTCGTTGCCGGGGTGCTTACTTGGAAGGTAGACATGCCGGTAGCCGACAAGCCGGGCCAGATGCGGGGGAAGGATTCTGTCCGCTACCGACGCGCGCTCGGCAAGGCGCGTGAACGGCCGGCAAGGCACCCCCGTGTTGGCTGCCAGCGCCAGTACGAGCCGCGAGTCGTAGCCTGCCGTGAGACCCAGCCACGGTTCGGAATCCGGCTGCTGGGCCGCGAGTCGCTGCAGCGTGATCGCGAGGCTTTCCTGCACGCGATCGAGCACCCTATCCGTACCCAGGCCAGGATCGATGGCCGGCATGAGGGCACGCGGCCGGATGACACACGGATGCAGGAGCAGTGCCTGACTGGGAAGCAGCCGGCGGACATCCGCAAAGCCCGACTCGGGCGGGGGGTACCAAGGCAGTCCCGTCCGATACGCGAGCGTACGGCGCGGGCATGGCGCTGACTCCGGAGCGCCGGAGAGCAGGCTCGCCATCAGCGCGGGGCTGCTAGATGCCCAGCAAGTGCCCCGGCGTGAGATCCCATAAAAGCACCCCAGAAGGGCGCTGGCATCCGTGTAGAGCGCGTCCTGCCCGATCAACAACCAGCGTCCAGCCCAACCCCAGGAGCGCTCGGGCACGTCGCTCGTAGCGGACGCGCGAATCGAGTCCGGGATCGGATCGCCGTCGGGCAGACTTTGCACAGCCCTACCAAGCAGCACCCATGGCCGCGCCTCGGCGTCGTGGGCCAGTAGGACCCGCAACTCGGGGCAGTGGGCGAGCCAGAGTGAAGGTCCGAGCTGGATACGCTGCCAGCTCTCGTGCGCGCGCCAGGGCTCCGGGCCCAATACGAACTGCCGGCGATGCGCCCGGAGCCTCGTTGGCCTCGGATCGGGCTGTCGAGCCTGGTCCATATGCTGAACCGAATCCACCTACCGCCCTCGCACGATCTGTCGCTGGGGCTCGCATGATCGAACGCGTCGAGCCGGAAACACATGCGATCGGCGCGCGAGCCCGCCGCGACGATTCACGCTACCCTCGCGGTGAATGGAAGGCTCGGGTGCTCGGCCGCGGCAGGACCCATAGGGCGACCCTGTGGGATGCCTAGACCTGGGTCTGCACGCAGCGAGCGGTTGACGCAAAGCAGCAAGGCACGGGCGGGCTCGGAGGGAAGCTGCACCACGTGATAGGCGTCGGGACGCAGTTCGAGCGCTTGCGCCCGCCTGAGGCCGACGACGGCGGCCAGCAAACGCGCGAGCACATCGCAGTCCGCCACCAGCAGTACCCTGCGTTTCCATTCCTCGAGTCGACCGGCGACAACATGCCACCAGCCTTCGCCTTGCGTGCCGACGGCAGATCCAGATCCGGCCGAGAGCACATCGTCGGGCAGAAAACGCTCCCCGAGCTCGCTTGCGAGCTCGGGTGTTGCAAGCAGCAGCAGACGCTGCGCGCCCTCTCGTATGCGCGGCAGCTCGCCAGGCGAGGCGGTGATGTTGAGGCGCTCGAGACGCCAGATGCCGGATACGCACGACACGCAGCTTGCAGCGCAATTCGACTGGCCCAGGGTGTGCAGATGGCTCGACGGCAAACCGAGAGCTGCGGACATCACGGCCCGATTGATACCGCCGTGTGCGATCGCGAGCAGACGCTTACCCCGATAATGCGCTTGCAAGTCCGCAAGAAAAGCTTCCGCCCGGGCACGCACGTCCAGCGCTGGAGCGAACTCGGTCCAGCCTGCGCCTTGCCTCCGGCGCATGCGCAGCTGTTGTGGCTGCAGGCGCCACGTACGGTAGCGCTCGGCCTGCTCGATCCGTACGCATTCGAACGGCCGGCCCACCCACTCCGCAAGATCGTTTTCCCGCAGCTCGTCTCGCACCTGCGCAGGCGGAATCCCCGGCAGCTGCCTGCTCAGCTCGAGGGCTGTACGTCGAGCGCGGCGAAGCGGGCTGACGAACACGTGGTCGAATTCGACCCATGCCAGAAGTCGTGCGGCCTGCCGGGCCTGTTTGCGGCCGAGCTCGGTGAGCCGGGCCGCATCGCTACAGCCCTGTACGAGCCCCTGCTCGTTGAACGTGCTCTGCCCGTGTCGCAGCAGCACTAGCATGGTGTCCTTTTCGCGGTCTTGTTCAAGCGTGTCGTGCACAGCGTGCCTCGTGGATGGGGTGGACGGAGACCTGGGATCGGAAGAGTCGGGCATAGTGTCCATTACGCGCCATGAGCTCCGCGTGCGTTCCGCGTTCCGCAATGCGGCCCGCACGCATCAACAGAATCTGGTCCGCGTCCTTGGTGCTCTCGAGATCATGGGAGACCACCAGCGCCGTCCGATCCTGCGTCAGGCGTCGCAAGGCTCCGGCAACCGCAGCCTGACCGGCCCGGTCCAAACCCACGGTGGGCTCGTCCAGCACCACGATGGGTGCATCGCGCACCGCGGCCCGCGCAATGGCCAGCCGCTGGCGCTGTCCTCCCGACAGGCTGGCACCGCGTTCCGACAGGATCGTATCGAGCCCGTGCGGCAGCTCGCGCACGAAGTCCCACGCGTCCGCGGTGCGCAGAGCCGCCTCCACCTGCTCGGCGCTTGCTCCGGGAAGTCCGTAGAGGATGTTCTCGCGCACGCTGGCCGCAAACAGCATGGGCTCCTGCAACACGACGCTGACGCTCTTGCGGTAGGACGTGAGCTCGTAGGCGCGCAGATCGCGGCCATCCACGAGCACTGCTCCAGCGTTTGGGTCGGCGGTACGCAGCAACAACGACACCAGTGTGGACTTGCCACTGCCTGAGGCCCCTACGAGCGCAACCCTCTGTCGCGGTTCCACGCACAGGCTGATATTGCTCAGCACAGGGCCGCGCCCGTCGTAAGCGTAGCTGACGTTGCGGAACTCGATGCGCCCCCCGAGGCCGCGTGCTGCCACGGCGTCCGGACGTTGCTGGACCGCTGGTTTCTGGTCGAGCACACCAAAGATACGTCGAGCGCAGGCGGCGGCCTGAGCAAAGCGAGCCACGTGCAGGGTGAGCCTGGTGGATGGCTTCTCGAGCGCGTCCCTGAGGTACGCTATGAACACCAACAGCTCGCCGGGAGTCATGGCCTGACTGAGCACGAGCTCCGATCCGCGCCACAGCACCGCAGCCAGGCACAGCGCGAACAACACGATGACGCCTCGCTGCAACATCGACGAGCGCCTTACCTCCTCGGTGCCCAGGTCCAGGTTGAGGCGGCTTTGCGCCGCAAAGGTGCTGGCAAACGATTCCTGAAGCGCCAGCGCCTGCACCGCCCGTACCGAGCTGAGGGCTTCCACGGCCATGGCCGCGAGGCGTCCCTCGGTCTCGCGATGCGTGTTCGACGTCGTGCGGATGGCCTTCGTCATGCGCCTTCCGAACAGGTAGAACGCCGGGATGAATGCCGAGGATACCAATGCGAGCTGCCAATGGATCCAGAACATCACGGCCAGCATGCCGAACATCGACACGAGGTTGTTGGTGAACTGCAAGGCGGTATTGGTCGTGGCCAGACGCAGCTTCTCGATGTCCCCCGTGAGCCGATTGGCGAGGTCGCCGGCCCCCAAACGTTCGTGCGTCGAGGGTGAAAGCCACTGCAGGTGCTCGTAGAGCTCGCCGCGCACCTCGGCCAGCACGCGTCCGGTTGCGACCGACATGGCCAGCAAGGACAAATAGCGCGTAACCGCGCGTAGCACGGCGATCGCAACCACCGCGCCGGCCACCGCGGCAATCCACGGGCCCGGGTCCGATTCGAGCGCGACCTGGAGCATGCCATCCGCGCCTCGTACCAGCACGCGATCGAAGATGAACTTGATCGGCCACGGATCGAGAATACGGAACGCGACGCTCAGGCCGAGCGCGCTCGAAGCTCCCAGCATCAGGGGCCATTCCGCGCGGATGCGGGGCCACAGGCGACGCATGATCCCGGAAGAGCTCGTTGCGTCGCCGGGAGGAACGTACGCGGTATGTTTCACGGATTCTCCGGTCACCGCCGCGTTCCAGCTACGGCCGCTCGGGCATCGGACCGAACGGAATGCCGCGGTCCTGTGCCGTCACGGTCTTCTTGGCGGGCTCGTTGCCCCACACTGCGCGGCAGCGTGGATACATCCAGCGCCGGCCTGAACCGATCCACGACCTCGGCGTTCGTCTGGACCTCATGCTCCCAGCGCATACCCGCGTGCACGACGTGCACGCGGGGGTCGCTAAGCACGAACTCGAGACAGAGCTCGTTCAACTCGGCAGCGGTCAAGCGCGCCGGCACCAGCCCGCTCATCATCTGTTGAAACGCCCCGGCCGTGAGCGGGCGCATCACACAGACGCCAAGGTCCTCGCGAGCGCACCAGTCGAGCGCGTGCCGTGCAGCCGCCTGCTCGCCGATGTGATAGAGCAGCTGGGCCACGGAAAGCTCGGAGCGTTCGATCAGCTCCCTCGCGGTGATGGCATCGAGCACCGTGAGTCCGAGATGGCGCACCCGGCCCTGTTGTCGGAGTCTGCATAGCGTGTCCAGAAGACCGCCGTGCACGATCCGCCGTAGCGCAGCAGCGGAGTAGTTGCCCCCGTGGAACTGGACGATGTCGAGGTAATCGGTGCGCAGCCTCCCCAGGGACGCCAGCACACTCCGCTCGACGTCGGCAGCCGTGGTTGACGGCCCATAGTCCACTTTCGACGCGAGCACGACTCGTTCCCTGCATCCGGCCAGAGCCTGGCCGAGGATTCGTTCGCTGAGGCCGTCACCGTAATCAGGCGAGGTGTCGAAGACGTTGATGCCGGCATCGAGCGCCGCCCGCACGGTTCGCCGAGCTGCGCGCATTCCGTCGGGGTGGAAAGGATCCCAGCCGACCGCACGGTGAGCAGTACCCAGGGAATGACAACCCATACCGAGACGCGAGAGGGCGAGCTCCGTCTTGCCGAAGCGCACGTGCTTCATGCGGGTTGCTCCACACTGCGCTTGCCGATGACACTGCGCTTGCCGATGACACTGCGCTTGCTCATGAGCTTGCGCTCCCGCGAGACAGCGCGATCCCCGGATCCATGCTACCCGCCGCCGTGGTGGCGCCCGTGCGGTTTTCTCGCCTGGAATCCGACCCGACCAAACGCCGGTAGAGGTCCACGAGCTCATCGTTGAGCTTTTCCATGTCGTACTTGCGCTCCACAGCGGCGCGCCCTTGCTCGCCATACGCCGGCCAGCGCTCCGGTGCGTCCAACAGGGTGCTTAAAGCCCGTTCGATAGCGGCGGCATCGCGCTCGGGCACGAGGTGACCCGAAACGCGGTCCTCGACGAGCTCGGGAATGCCGCCATGACGCGTCGCGACCACGGGCAGCCCCATCGCCATGGCCTCCTTGAGCGTGTTGACGGGCGCGTCCTGGTCGCCGTTGTCGGCTGTCACGCTGGGGGCTACGAAGAGGTGGCAGCGGTCGAGCACCCGGACGACTTCGCGCTGGTCGCACCAGCCATGGAACTGAACGGCGCCAGCAAGACCGAGGTCTCGGCACAGGGTTTCAAGCGACGCACGCAGCGGGCCATCGCCGAGCAGATGATAACGGACACGTCGTCCAGCTCGTATCAGCCCCGCCAACCCGCGCAGCGCGTACTCGGTGCCCTTCTTCTCCACGAGCCTGCCCGTCGTGGCGATGTGCACCACTCCGTCCTTCGGGGCAGCCCGCGGGCGAAAACAGAATCTGCGCAGGTCGATGCCCGAGCCATGCACTGCAATGCGATGAGGCGGGCAACCCAAGGCGATCGCCTTGCTGCGAAAAAAATCGCAATTCGCCAAAAAGAAATCTCCCTCTCGAAACAACTTCGCGTACACGTCCGGACCGTTTTGGGCCACGTAGCGGCTGATGTCGTGGCCGCGAAAGATGGTCACGAGCTTGCCATGCAGCAACCCGCATTGCCTCAGGCGCATCACCTCGGGTGCCAGGTTGCCGAACTGGCAATGGACCACATCGTAGTCGGGCAAGCCCAAGAGCACCGCCGCCCGATGGAAGAACTTCAACCGATCATGCTCCAGGGTCCTGGCGCTTCGAAGGTAGCCGGCCGCTAGCCGGGTGAACTCGGAGGG
>JAKSBK010000496.1 GCA_022361155.1 Pseudomonadota bacterium | reverse complement strand
GGGGAAAGGAATGTTCAGATAGGCGGCCTGCTCCGGCACCAGGCTCAGCGGCGTCATGCCGGGCTGGGTGTTGATTTCCAGCAGGTAGAGGTCGCCCTCCGCCTTCTCGGTATCGTCGTAGCGGAAGTCGGCCCGGCTCACCCCGCGGCAGCCCAGCGCCTTGTGAGCGGTCACCGCCATCTCGAGCGCGCGGTCGTAGATCTCGGCCGGGATCTGCGCCGGGATCACGTGGTCGGCGCGGCCGTCGGTGTACTTGGCCTCGTAGTCGTAGAAGCCCTCGCGCGGCCGGATCTCGGTCACCGCCAGGGGGCGGTCGCCCATGACCGCCACCGTGAGCTCGCGCCCGGCGATGAACCTCTCGACCATGAGCTTGGTCCCCGGCGGCCATTGGTCGAGGTCGACCGGCGGCAGGTTGGTGCCGTTCTTGATGATCCGCACGCCGACGCTGGAGCCCTCGTTCGCCGGCTTGACCACGTAGGGCCGCGGCAGGGCATCGCCCTTGGCCAGGTCCTCGACCTCGACCACCACGCCCTCGGGGCAGGCTAGGCCGGCGGCCTCGAAGAGCTGCTTGGCGACCGGCTTGTCCATGGCCAGGGCCGAGGCCAGCAGGCCCGAATGGGTATAGGGAATGCGCAGCAGCTCCAGGATGCCCTGGACGCAGCCGTCCTCGCCCCAGCGGCCGTGCAGGGCGTTGAACACCGCATCGGGGGCCGGGGTCAGCGCGTCCACCAGGGCCGCCACGTCGCGGCCGACGTCGATCTCGGTCACCTGGTAGCCGGCCTCGCGCAGGCCCTCGGCGCAGGCCTTGCCGGTCACCAGGGAGACCTCGCGCTCGGCCGAGACGCCGCCCATCAGAACGGCCACCGTCTTGCTCGAGATCTTCTGTGTCGTCTTGCTCATGGTTCACCTTCTCCAACAGTCGTTGCGCTTGCTGCTGGTTCGGCGTGAAGTCCGATGCGGCGGATCTCCCAGTCCAGGCGCACGCCGCTGTCGGCAAAGACACGGCGGCGCAGCTCCTCGCCCAGCTCCTCGAGCTCGGCGGCGCTGGCGCTGCCGCGGTTGATCAGGAAGTTGCAGTGCATCTCGGAGACCTGGGCATCGCCCCGCGTCAGCCCGCGGCCGCCCGCGGCGTCGATCAGCTCCCAGGCCTTGCGGCCGCCAGACTCGTCCGCTGGCGGGTTCTTGAAGGTCGAGCCGCCGGTGCGGTTGCCGATCGGCTGGCTGTCGAGGCGGGCCTCCTGGATCTCCTTCATGCGGGCCTGGATGGCGGCCGGCGCGTCGGCCCGGCCGGCCAGGCGGGCGGCGAGGAAGATCAGCTCGTCGGAGATGCCGGAATGGCGGTAGCTGAAGCCCATGTCGGCGGGGGAG
>JAKSBK010000495.1 GCA_022361155.1 Pseudomonadota bacterium | reverse complement strand
CTCGTTGCTGACGGTTTTGACAGATGCCTTATGGATGCCCTAGCCGGAAACATCCGTTTCCGGCTAGTAGCTAGCTAGCTCGCCGCGCGAGCGGGGCAGCGCACTTGACACAAGCCTCGGCGGCGTGCTGAAGGGCGGATGGTCGGCTACGCTTATCCAGCATGTACAAGGTTTTCGCTTGGACGACACCCGAGCAGGCTATACGCAGTGAGATCGAGTACTGGGCGGCTCAGAGCATCGAGGACCGCGTATCGGCGGTCGAGACCATCCGGCAAGCGACGATAGGCATCTACTCCGATGAAGCTCCCGCCCGAATGGAGCGAGTTTATCAGCTTGCTGTGCGCCCATCGCGTCAGGTTCCTCATCGTGGGTGCCCACGCGCTGGCAGCGCACGGCAGGCCTAGAGCCACGCAGGATATCGATTTCTGGGTGGAGCCAGAACCGCACAATGCCGAGCGACTATGCAAGGCGTTGAACGAATTCGGCTTCCCGGCTCTGGCTGAAGCGACGGCTGAGTTCGCTACCCCCGAGCGTATGGCAACGCTGGGCAATCCGCCGCTGCGCATCGATATCATGACCAGCATCGACGGCGTTGCGTTCGACAAGGCTTGGACCGGTCGAGTGTCCGCCAAGTTTGGCGAGCACGCGGTGCACTTCCTCGGTAGAGCTGAGTTGGTCGAGAACAAGCGCGCATCCGGACGGGCCAAGGACCTTGCGGACATCGCGCTGCTCGAGGAGGCGGAAGAGAAATAGCATCCCCAATATTTCTCGTCGTTGCGCCTTGCCAACGGCGCCCGGCCCTCGGCGATACAGACGAGTTATTTTTCCGCGGGCCCTTAGGGCAAAGGGCGGACTCTTGGCGGCGGATTGCTGACAACGGAGCCCGGGGGATCCTGAACGGGCACCTTGAGCTCGGCGCGCAGGCGTCCTAGCTCCGCCATCAGCTCGCTCCGAACTTGGACGTAGCCTGGATCGTTGTACACGCTCCTCATCTCCTTGGGATCCATCTGCAGATCGTACATCTCCCACTCGTTCAGATTAGGCTCGTAAAAGTGCATGAGCTTGTAGCGCGCGTTGGCCACGCCGTAGTGCCTGCGTACGTAGTGCCAGCCTGGATGCTCGTAGTAGTGGTAGTAGAAGCTCTTGCGCCAGGCGGCCGGAGTCTGCCCCAAGAGCAGCGGCAAAAGGCTCGCGCCCTGCATATCGCCGGGCACCTGAACGCCCGCGGCTTCAAGGAACGTCTCCGGCAGGTCGAGCGTGGAAACGAGATCGGCGTTGATGCTTCCCGCCCGAACCACCCCGGGCCAGCGGATGAGCATGGGCGTGCGGAACGATTGCTCGTACATCCAGCGCTTGTCGAACCAGCCGTGTTCGCCCAGGAAAAAACCTTGGTCCGAAGCGTAGACCACGATCGTGCTGGCGGCCAAACCGCTCTGATCCAGGTAAGCGAGGACTCGACCCACGTTGTCGTCGAGCGAGGCCACGCAGCGCAGGTAGTCTTTGATGTAGCGTTGGTATTTCCAGCGCACGAGGTCCGGCCCGCTCAGGTTGGCTGCCCGAAACGCTTGATTCTTGGGACCGTAGGCTGCCTCCCACAGCCTGCGCTGGTCGGGTGTCAGGATTGCCGGCGTGATGAGCTTCAGGTCTCGCTCGTCCATGGTTTCGGCGATCGTCATATCCTGGGTCTTGGCAGCAGTACCCCGGCCCGACCAATCGTCGAACAACGTGTCGGGCTCCGGAATGTCGATGCCGTCGTAGAGCGTGAGGTGCTTCGGTCCAGGATCCCAGCGCCGGTGCGGCGCCTTGTGCTGGTACATCAGCATGAAGGGTTTGTTCGGATTGCGCTGTTGCTGCAGCCACTCGAGCGTCAGGTCGGCGATGATATCGGTTGTGTAGCCGGTATACGTGCGCCGTCCGTTCACCGTCGTCAGCTCGGGGTTGTAGTACTCGCCCTGACCGATCAGGACTTCGTAGTGGTCGAAGCCCGTGGGCGTGGAGTACAGGTGCCACTTGCCTATGACTGCGGTCTGATAGCCTGCCTGCTGCAGGAGCTTTGGGAACGTCTGCTGGCTTCCGTCGAACCGGGCGTTGTCGTTGACCATGAAACCATGCAGATGGCTGTACTTGCCCGTCAGGATCGTGGCGCGCATCGGCCCGCAAATGCTGTTGGTCACCAACGCTCGATCGAAGCGCATGCCTTCGTTTGCGATGCGATCGAGATGGGGGGTCTGGTTGATCCTGGAGCCGTAGGCGCTGATGGCCTGGTAGGCGTGGTCGTCCGTGAAGATGAACAGGATGTTCGGGCGCGGCGGTGGAACCGGGGCCTGGCCTGCCGTCCCTGGCCCGGCACCGGCCATGGGAAGCGCCGGCGCTCCCCCCGCGCCTGCCGTCGGGAACGTCGCTCCGCCAGCGCCCGCCTGGGCGGCCGGAGCCTGAGTCCCGGCGGTTTGCATGCTGCCCGCGATCGCGCCCGGGCCTGCCCCAAGGCCCGCCCCCGAGCCGGCGCCGGACGAAGCCCCGGCTCCCGCCAACGTCACGGGCGCCGGAGGCCTTGCCGGTCTCACGTCCCTCGAGCACGCCTCGGCGCCGCACAGCAGCAAACAAACAACTGCCAGTCTTGCCCTCATGCGCAGCGAACTATAGTCGATCCGGAGTAACTGTTCACGGGGTGACCACGCTTGCACGGCGGCTTCCCAGGCGGTTTGCTGGGCGGCTTTCGTCCTCGACTCCAGCCTCGGGCTCGCCCTAAAAAAGCGCAGCTTCGGTTTGCCGCCCGCACCAAACACGGAGCTAATCAACCGTGCCGGCGATGGAGGTAATCCTCGTAAGGCTTGCCGGCGTCGGTACCGCCATGCTCTCGGTCTTGATCACGCCCCCCTTGTCCGCACTGGCGTCTCCCCCGGCGTTCAACACCAGGTGAAACTCGGGCGCGCTGGCGGGCGGGATCGCGGCCCTCGAGCCTCCCATGTAGGGGTCGCTGATCGTGCTCGTGTCGAAGCACTGGGGCCGCTGGGTAATGCCCACGCCCATGAAGAGCTTGTTGGCGTGGCTGGAGCCCACCAGCCCGCCGACCCCGCTCGTTGCAACGGGGCCTGGCGGAGCCGCGCCGTCGTCGTCGATGTAGTCGAAGGCATGGACGTGGCTTTCGCCGAAGGCGCAGGCGTCGGGGCCGGTTTGTGACCGGAAGCTGGCGAAGTACACGTTACCGTCGAACAGCTCGACGGGGCCGGTGACCGATTCACCAGTCGCGAGCGTCTTCGTCCAATTGATGGCCGCGCGGGTCGCATCGAGCTGGGTCGTGCCGTCCGCATGGAGCGCCAGGCGCTCGGTCAACGAGACCACGGCGTGGGCGGCACCCGAGGTAAGGTCATCCGGGTCGCCGGTTCCCTGCACCACTACCAGTCGGCCTTGCGTGTCGACCGACAGTGCGGGTCGCTCGTAACCCGGCCGACCTTCGCTGAAGAGCTTGTCGTAGTACAGGTCGTGGAAGGGCCGGGCCGTCCAGCCGGCATGGGGATCACCAGGCACGGGGTCCGTCCCGGTCAGATCGATGCGCCAGATCACGCCGTCCTGGTCGGTCACGAAGGCTCGCGTGGCGACCGTGCCGACATCGCCGTTGAATATAGCCACCGAGCCAGCCACCGGCGCCGGGAACACGCGCTCATCGATCTGCTTGAGCAGGGTTCCTGTTTCCGCGTCCACGATGAAAACCGACCGCCCCTCGCCCTGCCAGCACCGCACCTTGGCGCGATGCGGCGTGAGCAGCCCGTAGCTACCGCTGTCCCGGTCGATCGAAGCGTGGCTCTGAGGCACCTGGCCCAGGCTGTCGCGGTAGCTGTTGCACTCCAGGCTGGACGAAGTGAGTCCCTTTCCGCCCGAAAGCACGGCGACCGCGCGCTCCTGCACGGTGCCCTCGTAGTTGACGAGCACCTGGCCCAACGCAGCCTGGCCGTAGCTGTAGCCGGAGTAGGCGATGTCGCTGCTGGTGCAAGTCCCAGCAGCCAGCTTGGCAGCGTCGCAGTCGGCGTCGCAGCCTTCGCAACGGGCGCTCGGCCTGTGCGTGAACTGCCACAGGAACTTCGGCTCGACGGGGTCGGTGACGTCGAGCGCGACGTAACCCTTGCCGCCCCCACGCATGCCGGTCACGAGCAGCGTACGATAGGCATCCGGGCTCGGTGTCGCTCCGGGAGTGCGTGAGAAGTAGACATCTTTGACCACGGGGGAGCCGTCCGCCAAGAACTGATGGGCGTCCACGGCCGCGTCGAGCTTGGACATCAGGATGGGCGGCACGAAGCCCCACATCTCGTCGCCGGCGCTGAAGGTCGTGCCTGCGTGGGCTGTGTCGGACGCATCCGCCGGGTAGTCGTCCAGCGCGAAGGCATGCACGATTCCATCGTTGGTGCCTACGTAGAGCGCGAGCGGGCGACTACGGACCTCGAGCTTGCGGCGAAACAGGTTGTAGGAATGGTCCGGGCTGTCGAACTGCGGCGGCCCCACTGCCAGCGGAGACGAGTGGTAGACGTCGCCGAGTCGCTTCTCGGCGCGTGCGCTCGATGACTCCGCGTGGACCCAATCTACGATCGCATCGCGGCGCGTGCTGTTTTCGACCACGAGGCCCAGATCTGGAGGATCGATGTTCGCCTTGGTGAAGGCCAGGTTGCTGCAGCCGTCGCTGGCGCAGGGGGCTCCCAGGCTGCCCTTCCACAGGTGCGCGTCGAGCGCCGCAGCCGCCGGCTTCACGGTCCACAGATCGCGTGCCGTGCCACGCGCGTTCAGCACCTCGTGAAACTTGTCCTGGCTCGAGAGGGCGGGCTCCGTGATCGAGGTTCCGTCGCAAACGAAGCGTCTGCGTTCGATGTATCCTTCCCAGGGCTCGCTGCCCTTGCCCACGAGGAAACCCGCGTTGACTTGAAACTGCTGCGCCGTCGACGAGCCGCTCACGCTGTTCGAAAAACTCGGTGCAGAGCGCGACGTGGCTTCACCTATCCCCCAGTCCAGCACGCTCGCCAGCGCACCTCGCAGCTGGCTCAGCCCGTCGGCAAACAAAGCCGAGCCGCTGCCTCCGTTCGAGGCCAGCGCGTTGAGCGTGTCCTTGACGCTCTGGTTGGCGGTCGAAAAGCCCACTACGTAGAGTTTCTCGATGGGCCCGGATGCAGTGCTGCAGGAGGTCGCGCCGGACCCGCAGCGCAGGTAGGCGGCCAGGTCCTCGGCCAGTGGATAGGGGCAGGTGTAGCCGGCTTGATCGCAGCCGTATTCGCGAAAGTCCGGATCCGGAACACCGTCGCTCAGAAGCAGCGCGTAACGCCTGCGGCAGCTGTAATAGGGATCGCCGCCGCTCTTCACATCGACGTGATTCTCGAAATAGTAATGCAGGTCGTCGAGCGCCGCTGCGATGGGAGTGCCTCCAAAAGGCCGCGTCGCGAGCAGGCTGCTTTGAATGCGGTCATTGATAGCGGCGAGATCCGCGGAATCGCTCCCAACCGAAATCAGCTCGCCCTCGCTTGCGGAAGCGCTGCGAACGCCGGTGTCCATCTTGAAGTCCGTGAGGCAACCCGGGAAGTTGAACGACTTGGCACCGGCGTACGACCACATGCCCGGCTCGCCGGTGCTCTCGGGCTCGGACCAGCTGGCCACCGGCACCATGGGAGACTTTCCATAGGCGGTGGGCATGCCATCGAAGGTCATCAATGCGAATTTCACCTGCCCGGCGTACGAATCCAGAATGCCATCGGAGTTCTGATCTGAATCTGGAGGATCGTGGTGAGGTATGTAGTAGCCAACATCGTAGCTCATACCATTGTCCACGGTGCGGGGCCTCGCAGTACAACTGAAGCTGCTGAAGGTGCCGGTAAGCGCTTCTAGGGTAGTAGCCCAGCGATTCTTCTCGTTCGCGTCGCAGTTGGGAAGACACTCGGCACAGGAGTCCGTGGTGCAGGCGCAGCCCGCCTTGCGCTCCATCGAACCCGAGGTATCGAGCAGCAGCACCATGACCGGCTTCAGGTTGCGGACGTCCGGCGTCTGCGCGCGGGCCACGGCGGAGGAAGCGATTAGGCTGCCCGCTAGCGCGAAGTGCGGAAGGCTGAGCGCGGAGACGCGCCTTGCTGGCGGTAC
This sequence comes from Pseudomonadota bacterium, assembly GCA_022361155.1. Lineage (NCBI taxonomy): Bacteria > Pseudomonadati > Pseudomonadota > Pseudomonadota bacterium. The sequence continues at coordinate 97 of JAKSBK010000495.1, read as the reverse complement.
CCTAGGTCGGCAGCGAAACACGTTTACTACAACCTCCGTCCATGTAGCCGGGGTATGCGCAATCACCCTACCGTAGCTGGTGTCGCCCAGACCGACG
>JAKSBK010000494.1 GCA_022361155.1 Pseudomonadota bacterium | reverse complement strand
GTCTACGCGAGAGGTTGCAGCATGTCGGTACTCATCAAGCTTGCGGTTCTCGCTGGGGTTATCCTGGCTCTGGCACGCTTCCTCCCCGGCGTGCGCATTCAGCGCCCGTCCGTGGCGGTGGTGGCGGCAGTGATCTTCAGTCTGCTGAACTTCCTGTTGGGCTGGCTCATCGCGGCTGGCCTCGTGCTGATCAGTCCGCTGACCCTCTTCCTGTTGCTGCTGGTTCTGCCCTTCGCGCTCAATACCGTGCTCTTGTGGTTGACCGACAAGCTGATGCACACGCTCGAATTCCGTGACTTGCCTTCCCTGCTTCTGTCCTCGGGTGCGATCACCTTGGCAAACTGGCTCTTGCGCAAGATGGTATAGGGGCCCGCGGAAGTGACGCGAAAGGACACCCATCGGCATGAGCCGGACCTGACACGACAGGAAAGCCATTGGCATGAGCCGGGCATGTCAATGCTCGCCGAAGTCGTTTCCGCCGTCAGGCCAATCTCGCGCGACGTTCTTGCTGTAACCCAGCGACGTCTGGACGCCAAGACCAAGCCCCGGCGCAGCCTGGGCCGGCTCGAGGACCTGGCCTGTCGGATCGCTGCCATCCAAGGGACGAGCGAGCCCCGGATGGGCGACAAGGCGATCGTGGTCATGGGTGCGGACCACGGCGTGACGCAGGAGGGTGTCAGCGCCTACCCTCAGGAGGTTACCGGCCAGATGCTGCAGAACATCGCTGGGGGCGGCGCAGCCATCAGCGTGCTCGCGCGGCAGGCAGGCGCGCGGGTGGTCGTGGTCGACATGGGGGTAACGCAGGCGCTGCCGCCCGGCGCCGAGCTCCGAACGCACCGTATCGGCCCGGGCACCGGCAATTTCGTGCGCGGTCCGGCCATGGCTCGCGCCCAAGCGCTCGAGGCGATCGATGTGGGCCTCCGAATCGCAGGGGAGCTTGCCCTACAGGGTGTAAGCTTGCTCGGGATCGGAGATATGGGCATCGGCAACACGACCGCTTCCAGCGCGCTTGCCGCAGTCTTGACACAAACGGCCCCTGGCGAGGTCACGGGTCGAGGGACCGGCATCGACGATGCCGGACTGCAAAGGAAGCTCTCCGCCGTCGAGCGCGCGATCGCCCGCAACGTGCCGGACCCTGCCGACCCCATAGACGTGCTGTCCAAGCTGGGCGGCTTCGAGATCGCAGGACTTTGTGGCGTAGTCTTGGGAAGCGCCGCCAAGCGACTCGCCGTGATCGTGGACGGTTTCATCGCGAGCGTGGCGGCCCTGTGCGCGCTCCGCATCTGCCCCGCAGTGACCGGCTACCTGATCGCGTCCCATCGCTCGGCCGAAGCGGGTCATGGGGTCGTGCTCGCAGCCATGGGTCAACGCCCGCTGCTGGATCTCGAGCTGCGACTGGGAGAGGGAACCGGCGCCGCGCTGGCCATGGGTCTGGTCGATGCGTCGCTGCGTCTGGTCAACGAGATGGCGACGTTCGAGTCGGCTGGGATTTCGGCGGCGTCTACGATTCCGCCCTACCGGACGTAGCCCAGCGAACGAAGCTGCTCGAGCTGGCCGCGCGTCAGCGCTACATCGGAGCGCTCCCCGAAGAGCCCAAAGAGCGCGCGATGAGCATCCCATCGTTTCAACAGTGCCGTCTCGTAGTACGCGACCAGATCCGGGTGCTGCTCGTTTACGGCTCGCGTGGTGAACGGATCGTTCCACAGGTCGTAGAGCAGCAGCCGCGGTACATCGGGGAAGTGGCGGTGCGATGCCCCCCAGCGACCTCCGACGGGCACCTCGTGCCGTCCCAGGTTGGAGCTCGAAGCGGTGCCACGGGATCCCAGCTCGAGGGAGGCGCCCCAACGGCCGTCGATGATCTCGAGGTTGCCGACCATCGCGCCGCTGTCCGCCACGCGAAACTCGTCCAGTATCACCGGGTCCAGGTCCTTGGGCTTTCCGAGCAGCAGCGGCGCCAGCGACTGCCCTTGCGCCACTTTCGGTTGGGGCAGCCCCACCAGCTCGAGAAGCGTGGGCAGGACATCTATCATCGACACGGGTTGGCTGAACCTCTGACGGCCGCGGATGCGCTTCGGCCACACGAAGATCAAGGGAACGCGCGTCGCATACGAGTCGAACATCGCGCCTTGCCATGGTTCGGGTTGGGGCGACAGCAAGCCGCGGCCAAAACGGGCGAAGGTAGCGGCGGGATGGCCATGGTCCGATCCGATGATGAGCAGCGTGTTGTGCCACTCTCCACGCGCCCTGAGACGCTGCACGAATTGGCGCAGGGCATGGTCTTGATGCGCCATGGCTTCGTCGTGGAATGCGCGCAGGGTGTTGAAATAGGCATGCCGGTCGATCCGGGTGCGCTCGAGCGCGAGATCGTAGGCCCCGATCGTGCTCGTGTCCCCGGGGCTCTCGAATACGGCGGCAAAGATCTTGGGTCGCCAGCGCTCCATCAGCGTCCGTTGCGCTGCCGAAGCAAAGAGCCCGGCGAACGGCGGCTGCGGCTCGAAGGGCTGATGGACATCGGTGGTTTGGATATGCGCCCAGTAGGGCGAGCCGGGGTACGCGTCCCGAAAACTCCAAAACACCTCGTGCAGATCCTCGGACGAGGTCGAGTGGTATTCGGTCTCGACTTCGTCGCGCAACACGTCTACGCCTTGCTGCACCCCGATGATGCGGCCCGCGTTGGGATTCGTGGTGAACGATGCGGTTTGGTAGCCTGCTTTGCGCATGTGCTCGGCCATCGTGGTGGCCGAAGCCGGAATCGGCGTGGAGTGGATGCCCCGCAAGTGGCCCCCGAGCACGCTGTGGTGCAGCGAGGTCATGAACGACGCCGTGGAGGATTGCGTCCACGTCGAGTTCGAATGGGCTCGCTCGAAGAGCGCTCCCTGCGCGACCAAGCGCTCCAAGAACGGCGTCGTACGCCGGTTGTAGTCGTAGACGCTCATCAGGTCGGCGCCGCCCCCGTCGATGACGTAGAAGATCACGTTGGGTCGCCGGCCCGGGGTCGAGCCGGACACCATGGGGGCCCCCCACAGGCTGACCGTACCCGGACGCTTGCTGGAGGCCTCCAGGCTCAGCTCGATCGTGGCTCCCGCGAACGCCCCCAGGTCGACCGATCGCTGTTGCCACGTCCGCGCACCAGCAACGGTCTCGTCGAGCAACAGCTGCGTGCGCGCTCCACGCTTGGTGGCGGCGATCCTGTACCTGACCGTCTCACCGGGCTCGCTGGATAGGCCGAGGTCCAAGCGACCCCGGTCCGGCACGTTCACTTTGTACCTGATGGTCGCCGGAGTGTGTGCAAACAACGTGTCTCGGGTTTCACCGCTGCGCGCCACCGGTTGCACACCAAAGCTCGTACGGAAGGACGAACCGCGTGGGACCAGCTCCACCCGCAGCACATCCAGGCTGGCTGGTGTTGGCGTGGCTGCGATCAGCGCCAGGCTGCGCAGCGGGCGCGCGGCCGAGTCGTCTCCCGTGCGCAGGGGTATGACGTAGGTTTGTTCCGAGCCGTCGTTGAAGACGGGCAAGGCCTGCTCGAAAAAGAAGAGCGTGTTGGGGAGCGCTCCGGGGGTTTCGATGTTGTGCGCCACCGTGATGCCCGCGAATCGCCCCCGAGAGCGAGCGCGAATTCGAACTGCTTCCCAGTCCCGCACCACGAGCCCCTCGAGGTCGACGGCCATACCCCCCGTGAGAAAGCCACGGCGATGCCGGTCCGGCCCCGACGGCCCCGACAGGGTAAGGCGGTGTCCGTTCGCCAGCGGCTCGAGCTCGACCGCACAGAGCCGAGCAAAACGCTTGACCCCCAGCGGCTTCCACGCTCCGTGTAGTTCGGCCCCCGCCCATCGCCGCCCCTGCACGCCGGCCTCGCGCCGCTCGGCGCTGGCGACCGTGGCCTCGCCAAGCCGATCGGTCAGATGAAGGATCGTCGCCTCGTCGCTGGCACTCGCCGCTGTCCGTGCTCCTGTTGCGGTTCGTGCCCTTGCAGCGGCCGCTTGGTTGCCACGACGCGGCGCGAGACGGATCGATTCGCTCAGGTGGCTCCGATCGCTCTTCCCGGTGCACGCCGGGCCGGCCCCCAGGCACAGGGCCGCCAGCAGACCCATGCAAGTCATCCTGGGCATCGTTACCTCCCGTTCATCCCCCGTTGCAGACACCAGCAGCGCCTGGTGCGTCCAGGGTGCCTTTGCCATGGTCGACTGCCATAATCGACGCCGTCATGCGCGTCAAAGTGCGGCCGCGGCCAGGCACAGCCAGGAGGTCCAGGACGTACTGACCACCCCGCTTCTAGAAGGGTTCTCGCTGCAGGTATCAAGCATTTGCCCTGACTAGCGCTGGGTGGCCTTACGGAGCATTTCGTCCGCCGCCGAGATGACGCGCTGGTTGATCTCGTAGGCGCGCTGACCGGTGATCAGATCGATCATTTCGTTGACGATCTGCACGTTGGATCCCTCCAAGAAGCCCTGGGCCACCGTGCCGAGCCCCTGCTGTCCCGGTGAGGCGATGATGGGTTGTCCGCTGCCGTTGCTCGGAAGCATCAGATTCCGTCCGATCGCCTGCAGGCCCGCTGGATTGGCGAAGGTGGCGAGCTGAAGCTGTCCCACCTCCGTGGCCGTGTTCTGTCCGGGCTGCGTGACGCTGATGGTGCCGTCCGCTGAGATCGAGATGCCCGTAGCGTCGATGGGAATGGTGATGTTGGGCTCCATGGGATAGCCGTCCACGGTTACGAGCTGTCCCTGGGCGTCCGTCTTGAAATTGCCTGCGCGCGTGTATGCGAACTGACCGTTCGGCTGCGTTACCTGAAAGAAGCCTGCGCCTTCGATCGCGAGGTCGAGCGGATTGTCGGTCTGTTGAAACGCTCCTTGAGTGAAAATGAAGTGTGTCGACGTATTGCGCGTTCCCTGGCCGACCTGAACGCCTGTGGGCAGGTTGTTGCCCTGGCCCGTGGTACCTCCCGGGGCCCGAATCGTCTGGTAGATCAGGTCCTGAAACTCCGCGCGGCTCTTCTTGAAACCCGCGGTGTTCACGTTCGCCATGTTGTTGGCAACCACGTCGATCTTGCGTTGTTGTGCGGCCATGCCGGTCGCTGCGGTATTCAGTGCTCGCATCATGATGCATCCTCCAGTTAAAACCTACGTCCCAGCTCGCGAGCCGTGCGCTGATCGAGCTGCTTGAAGGTATTGATAATCTTCTGAAAAGCGTCGAAGTAGCGTGAAACCTTGATCATGTCGGTTACGCTGCCGACCGCATGCACGTTGGAGCCCTCCAGATAGCCCTGCACCACGGTGCTTTCGCCGTCGCTCATGGGGGCTGCGGCCGACGGCGCGACAAACATGCTCGCGCCTTCTTTGCGGAGCAGCGTTCGGTCTCGAAAGCGCGTGATCCTGAGCTGGCCAATCGTCTCCTGATCCGCGCTCAGCGTGCCGTCCGGGCTTACGCTGATCTCCTTGGTATCTGCCGGCACAATCAGTGGCCCACCGCCGGATGCAAGTACCTCGTATCCGTTCTTGGTACTCACGATACCTTTGCGATCAGTCGTAAAAGATCCCGCGGTCGTGTAACGAATGCCGCCGGGTGTCTTGAGCGTGAAGAAGCCCTCGCCTTGAAGGGCTAGATCCAGTGGATTACCCGTTTCCCGCAGCACTCCACTCGTCATTACCGTACGTGTTTCGTTGCCGACCACGTAGCGCATCACATCCGGCGATGGCCCTTCCTTGGTGCGATTGAGCACTTCTCTGAACACGACGAGGTCGCCCTTGTAGCCGGTGGTGTTGATGTTCGCTGCGTTGTTGGCAGCCACCTCGAGAGCTCGATCTTGGGCCACCGCACCCGACAATGCACTGTAGATACCATCCGACATCGCGTTACTCCTTCGCTAGCTGCGCACGCAGACGTGCCGCGGACTCGCCGAGAATCTGGCAGACACGGCTCTCGGTGATGCCGAGGATCGTACCGATCTCGGCCTGCGTGCATTCTTCCTGGTAATAGAGCGCAAGCACCATCTGCGTGCGCTCGGGGAGGCGGGCGATGGCCTTTGCCAACAATTGCTTCATTTCCCGTTCGGCATGAAGCTTGTCCGCGCCGCCGTCGTGCGACTCCAAGTCGTCCGGATGCAGTTCCCCGAGGCGAGCGAGCGCCGGCCCGCGGGCAAGATCCTCGGCGAGCTTGCGGTAGGCATCAAGCGGCATGCCGAGCTCGCGCGCGATCTCTTCTTCTTCTGCGGCTCGACCCAACCGTTGCTCGAGCTTGCGAATGGTGCGTGTGACCTCCGCCAGGCGCCGGCGACCGTGGCGTGTCATGCTGTCGCTCGCCCGCAGCTCGTCTAGAATCGCCCCGCGGATCCGCGCTTCGGCGTACGGCTCGAAACGCGTGTAGCGCTCGTGATCGAACTTGTCGATGGCCCGCAGCAGCCCTTCCGAGCCGGCTCCGATGAGGTCGCCGACGTCGACGTTGGGCGGCAAGCGACGCGCAAGTCGAAAAGCGACCCGGCGCACGATGGGCAGCCCCAGCTCGATCAGCGTGTGGCGGTCTTGCGCGGCAACCTTGGCCTCGAGCTCGGCCATCACGACGCCTCCCGAGGTGCAGGCCCGCTGTCCAGACGGCGCGCGATGGCACTGATGGCACGCGCACCCAACGAATCGGGGGTACGCAGGGTGACGGGCTGTCCGGCTCGCACGCCGTCGACAATGGCGGGGTCCGGCGGAATGCAGCCCAAGTAGCATAGGTCGAGCTCGAGAAAGCGAGCCGCAATGCGCTTGAGCTCGCCGTGGATACGCGCTCCCTCGGCCGCCTGCGCCTGATTGCCAACCAGAAGGATGCGCTCCAAGCCGCTGCGTCGATTCAGTACCTTCGCCATCGCATAGGCGTCACGCAAGGAGGTGGGGTCAGGCGTCGTAACCAGGAGCACGTCGTCCGCGACCGAAGCGAAGCCAACCGCGTTCGAGTTGATGCCGGCACCCGTATCGATGATCAGCACGTCGAAGTCCCGAGCCACTTCACGCACCGCCGCGATCAGCCTCGAACGCTCGCTTTGTCCCAGGTTCGCCATCTCGTAGCGACCCGGGAAGGCCGGCAGCAAAAACACGCCCCCGGGACCCGGTACGACGATGTCCTGGATCTTCCTGTCGCCGCGTAGGACGCTGCGCAGGTCCCAACGAGGTGAGAGCCCGAGCGCGAGGTCGAGGCTTGCAAGACCCAGGTCGGCGTCAAAAAGGATGACTCGGTGACCCTGCCGGGCCATCGCGATGCCGAGATTGGCCGAAAGCTGGGTCTTGCCGACCCCGCCCTTGCCGCTGGTTACCGCAACCGTGCGCGTGGACTCGGGGGCAGGCCGGCGGAGCCGATACACCTTGGCGCCCGAGCCACGGCCCCGGCGCAAACCAACCGCCTGGTCGACCAGTTGCAGCATCAGTGCATGCCTCCTCGGCACAACAGCTCCGCCAAACGTTCGGGAGAGGCCAGCTCGATGTCTTCGGGGACTCGCTGGCCTGTGGTGAAGTAGCTGAGCGGAAGCGAGCTGGACTGCTGCGCGCCCACGATGCAGCCATGGGCGACCGCTTCATCGAGCTTGGTGGTGATCAATCGCCGGGGATGAAACACGGACATGCGGTCGATGATGGCGTCGGCTTCCATGCTGCGCGTGGCGGCTGCAAGGCACAGATGCACATCGATTCCTTCGCTCACCTGTTCGAAACAGGTCGCCATGCGCAAGAGCTCTTCGCGATCCTGGGGCGATCTGCCTGCGGTATCCACCAACACGAGCTCGGCGGACTTCAATTGCTGCAGAGCTCGAGCGAGGCTCTTCGAGTCCTCGGCCACCAGCATGGGAATGCCGATCAGGTCCGCGTAACGCCCGAGCTGCTCGTCTCCGCCCAGGCGATATTGATCGATCGAAACCAGCCCAACGGTCCGGCGCTCCACGAGCGCAGCTTGAGCGGCGAGCTTCGCGATCGTGGTGGTCTTGCCAACGCCCGTCGGCCCGACGAGCGCAACCACCCGGGAGGCGTCGCCGCCGATCGGTCCGGCAAAGCGGAGCAGCGCGGCGAGCGCTTGCGTCAGCTCCGCCCGCACCTGCGCCAGGGCCTGTGAGCTGCCGCCGGCCAGGCGCCGGACGTGGTGGCTCAGGTTCTTGGCGGCAACGCTCGGTACTCGCGCCCGCTGCAGATCCTCGGCCAGCGTGTCCCCATCCACCCAGCGTCGTTGCAGTTGCTCCGGGCGGGCACCGAGCTCGCTCAACGCGCCGTCCGGCATGGCCTTGACCTCGACCCAGGCCTGGCCCCGTCCTTTGGCGAGATCCGGTAGCTTGCGCGAGGACAGGATCACGGCATCGGGGCCGAGGTCACGCTTGACTTCGGCCAGGGCCGCATCAAATCCTCGAGCTCGGTAGGTTCGCGTGTACATGGCTCGGTCCAATAGCCCCTAGATCGTCACCACCCCGAGCGTCCGAACATTCACCCGAGGGTCGATTTCCCGGTACGAAAGCACGGACAAGCCGGGCACTCGGCGCCTGAAGAACTCCGCTGCCTGCGGGCGAATATCGGGCGAGCACACCAACACCGGTGGTGTCGGTACGCCGGCGAAGGCACGCGAAGCTCCGTCCAGGGAGCCGAGCAGACTCTGGGCTTCGCTGGCACTTGGGCCATGTTGCCGGAATGCGTCCTCGGCCCTCGGCTCGAGCACGACGGCGGCAACCCTGCCTTCCTCGTCCTTGAAGCGGGCCGTGATGTGGCGCGCCAGACGTTGCCTGACACGATCCGTCAGGAGCGTCGTGTCCTTGCACTCGCGCGCGTTGTCTGCGAGGGCCTCGAAGATGCTGCGAAGATCGCGGATGGACACACCCTCCTGCAGGAGACCGCGCAGCACTTTGATGACCTCACCCAAAGGCAGCAGATTGGGAATCAGCTCATCCACGATGCGCGGCTCGCGTCGCGCGAGGATATCGATCAGTTCCTGCGCTTCGCTGCGGCCCAGCAGATCCGATGCGCAGCCCCGCAGCATCTCCGTGATATGCGTCGCGGCGACCGTCGCGGCATCCACGACCGTGTAGCCCGAGCCCTCGGCCCGCTCGCGCTGCGCTGTGGCGATCCAACGCGCGGGAAGACCGAAGGCGGGTTCCTTGACCGTCTCGCCGTCCACGGGCGGAGCCGAACCGGTGGGGTCCATCGCCAACAAGCGTCGCGGCCTGAGCTCGCCCTCGCCAACGGTATTGCCGGACAGCAGCAGACGATAGCATCTGGAACCAAGCCGCACGTTGTCCCGGATGTGAATCGATGGAATCAGAATGCCAAGCTCGCTCGCGAGATTGCGACGGATCGCGGCGATGCGCTCGACAAGCTCGCCGCCTTGCTGCCCGTCCACCAGCGGGACGAGGTCGTAGCCCACTTCGAGCTCCAGCAGGTCGAGCGGGAGCAGCTCCTCCAGCTCTTCGCGCTCGTTGCGCTCGGGCTCGGGTTGGCCGCCTGTCTCGCCGTCACGCGGCACACCGGCTTGCGAATCCAGCGCATGGCGCGAAAGGGCCCAAACCGCGCCCGCAAGCAAGCCAAAGGGAAGCAACGGCATGCCCGGCAGCAGCCCGATGAACGCCAGCAGGCCGGCAGTCGAGAGCAGGGCACGCTTTCGCAGACCGAGTTGCTGCATGATGGCGGGCGAAAGAGCCGCGTCCGTGGACGTGCGCGTGACCACCACGCCTGCAGCCGTCGAAACAAGCAGTGCGGGAATCTGCGACGCCAGACCGTCGCCGACCGAGAGGATCGTGTAGGTGGAGGCCGCTTCGAGCAGCTCCATATCCTGCTGCAGCACCCCGACGATGAAGCCCACCACCACGTTGATGCCGGTCATCAGCAGGCCGGCCACGGCATCCCCGCGCACGAACTTCGAGGCTCCGTCCATGGCGCCGAAGAAGTCGCTCTCCTGTTCGAGCTGCTTGCGCCGGGCTCGAGCTTCGTCTTGTGTCAGCATGCCGGCGCTCAGATCGGCGTCGATCGACATTTGCTTACCTGGCAGGCCGTCCAACGCGAAGCGGGCTGCCACCTCTGCCACGCGCCCCGAGCCCTTCGTAATCACGATGAAGTTGATAATGACAAGCAATAGAAAGATCGCTGCGCCGACTACGAAATTGCCACCCACCATGAAGACGCCAAAGGCCTCGATAATGCCTCCGGCAGCGCGCGTGCCTTGGCCGCCGTCAAGCAATATCAGCCGCGTCGACGCCACGTTCAGTGCCAGACGCAGCAGCGTCGTGAAGAGAAGGATCGTGGGGAAGGCCGATATCTCGAGCGGCCGTTCCAGATTGATCGCGATCAGCAGCAGCGCTACCGACAGTGCGATCGAGGTCGCCAGCAGCACGTCGAGCAGCCAGGACGGAACCGGTGTCACGAGCAGCAGTACCACGCCCACCAGAGCCAGCGGCACGAGCGTGTACACGCGCGAGCCCGAGAAAGCCTCGCTGGCGCCGCTAGCGTTCACCTGAGACCACCTCGCAGTCGAAGCACGTGAGCGATGACCTGGGCCGTAGCGGCGTAGAGCTCAACAGGAATGGCATGACCAACCTTGGTGCTTCCATGCATGGCGCGTGCCAGCGGTCGATTCTCTACGATCGGAACACCGTAGGATCGTGCAGCGGCCCGCATCTGCAGCGCCACATCGTCGATGCCCTTGGAAACCACGGTCGGCGCCGAATCCCCATCCGCCTCGTAGCGCAGCGCAACCGAAACGTGCGTCGGGTTCGTGACCAGTACAGTCGCGTGCTTGACGTCCGCCACGGCACGACGTCTCGCCACCTCCCGCATTCGCTGCCGTACCTTTCCTTTCACCTGCACGTCACCGTGCGCCTGCCGCTTCTCGTCGCTGACCTCCTGCTTGGACATCTTTGCGTCTTCCTCGAATTTGCGCTTGACCAGCCGGTAATCCACGATGGCCAACAGCACGAACGCCGATATCGCGTAGAGCGCCAGCTTCAATGCCGCGGCTCCTACGGTGGCCGCCGCCACGATGGGTTCGATCATTGCGAGCACGAAGAAGCTCGGAATCGCATCATTCAAGACCATGTACGCAACGACTCCCACGAGAACCATCTTGGCGAAGGATTTGAGGATCTCGATCAGGGTCTCTTTCGTGGGCAGCATACGCTGCAGCGCAGGTAGAGGATTGAATCGCTCCAGCTTGAATCGGAGTACGTTGGGTTGAAACAGCCATCCGGTTTGAAATCCGCTGACGATCCCGGTTACGGCTGCCGCCACGAACACCACGGGCAGCACCGAACCTGAAAAAACTGGGAGCAGCACCGCCAGCGCCTGCAAGGGACGATCCGCATCCTGGAGCCTGAAGCTCCGGATCGCGAAGGCGATCACGTCGGATCCGAGGGAAGCACTCATGAAATAGAGCGCGAACGCGGCGCCGATCAAGGTCGCGACGGCCGTCAAGTCCTGGCTGCGAGCGATCTTGCCCTCCGAACGCAGCTTCGCCCGGCGTTTCGGTGTTGCCTCCTCGGTTCTGGACTCCTTGTCAGCCATGCTCCCCCTGTAGGGCTCGCATCAGCACGACAGGAATAGTGCGGACCTCGACTGCAATGGCATTGGCCACACTGGACGCCGACAGAAAAAGCGTCAGCAGCCCCATGGCGGCCGCCAGCGCAAAGGTGAACGTGAACAGCTGCACCTTGGGAGCAGCCCGTGAGACGAGCGCGATCGCGAGCTGTGTGATGAACATCGTTGCTACGACGGGTGCTGCTATGCGTAGGCCGTGACCCACCATCGAGCTGCCCGTGGCGAGAACATTGTCCGCATTCACTACCGACAGTGCTTGACCCGGAGGAACCAGCTGTACGCTCGCTCCGAGCGCGGTGATCAGCGCGTGGTGGCCTTCAAGAGCGAAGAAGACCAAACCGGCGAACGCCCGGAAGATGGCGGCCGTTACCATACCTTGTTCCCCCAGCGTTGGGTCCACCGCATTGGCGAAGCCCAAACCCATGGTGAAGCCTGCGACCGTTCCCGCAACGTCCGCGGCTACCAGCACGACACGAACCGTCAAGCCCAGCAGCGCGCCTATCATCAGCTCGCCGAAGGCCGATCGCAGCAAGGCAAACGGCCGGTCGTCGACCGCGGCGGCTGCATCCAGGTGAGGAAGCGATACCATGACGGCCACCAGGATTCCCAGCAGGGCGCGTATCTGCATCGGTGCGGTCGCCCCAAAGGGAGCCGGCAGTGCAGCAAACGCGATGCCGACCCGGGCGGCGATCAGCCCGATCAGAGGCAGGACCTGCAGCACCGCACCGAAGAGCTCCGTCACGTGCTACCCCCGATTCCCAATGCTTCAGGTCCCGCGGCTCTCCCCGAAACCCTGTTTCCAGAGGCCCTGAGCTCGAGCGTCGACGATCGCACATCGTGGTCGTGGTCGTGGTCGTGGCCGTGGTCGTGGTCGTGGTCGCGGTCGCGGTCGTGGCCGTGGCTGTGGCTGGTATGAGGCAACCTAGCCAGTAACCGACATGTCCTCGGTGCCACGTCTGCTACCGAGACCGACGAGTCCAAGCAACCGATCGTCCCTGTCGTTGAGATGCTCACCAAGCTCTTCCGATAGTCACGAGTGGATCCGGCTACGTGCACGCCTACGACCATGACCACGCCCACGCCCACGACCACGGTCACGACCACGACCACGGCCACGGCCACGACCACGGCCACGACCACGGCCACGGCCACGGCCACGACCACGGCCACGACCACCCAGCGTTCGAGCCTGCCGTCCCCACATTGGCATGGTCGGCGCTCAGGGGTGCACATGCGCCATCTCGGTCAGCACGCGAGTCGCAAACGCCACCAGCTTCGACATGATCCAGGGAGAGGCGACCGCAAGCGACACCACCGCGGCCAGGGCCTTGGGCGCGAAGGCCACTGCGGAGTCGCTGATCTGTGTCGCCGCCTGAAGAATCGCGACCAGCATGCCGACGATCACTGCCGCCAGCACCGCCGGTGAGCCCGCGACCACGGTCATCCACAGCATCTCACGGAACCAGTCGATTGCCACCGAGACCGTCATGCGAAGGAAGCCACCACCGAACGTGTGAGAAGCGCCCAGCCATCCACTGCCACGAAGAGAAGGATCTTGAGCGGAGTTGAAATCATCGTGGGCGGCAGCATCACCATCCCCATCGCAGTCAGGAGGGACGACACCACGAGATCGACCAGGACAAAAGGCAAGAAGAGCAAGAAACCCATTTCGAATCCCGATCTCAGCTCGGACAACATGAATGCAGGTACCAGAAGATACAGGGGAACATCGCTGGCCTCGTCGGGCAGCCGAGTCGTGGTGACATCGTAGAACAGCCTCAAGTCCGAGCTGCGCGTCTGCGGCAGCAGGAAGGCCGAGATTGCGCGGGATGCCGCGCCAAAGGCCTGCCGTTCATCGATCTGTTTCGACATGTAGGGCTCGATGCTTTCTTGATTGACGCGCTGAGCAACCGGAGCCATCACGACGGCAGTCAACAGCAGCGCCAGGGCCATCACGACCTGCGTCGGCGGCACGTTGTTGGTGCCCAGTGCCTGCCGAGCGAAGGACAGCACGACCACGATGCGTGTGAAAGAGGTTACGGTGATGAGCAGCGCGGGAGCCAGCGACAGGACCGTGAGCAGAAGCAAGAGCTTCAGGGCCGGTACCATCTGTTCGGGACCCTGGGCATCGCCGACGCTGATGGTCACGCTGGGCAGTGACTGCGCCGAAGCCCCTTCGTTGAAGAGCAGCATGAAGGAGCACAGCGCCAGCGGCGACGCCGTCCGAAGCACGCAGCGCAGCGACCGCTCGAGCAGACCACGAGGAGCCGAAGGCAGGCGCCGGCGGGGCCCCGGCCTGTGGTGGCCTGGAACGTGACAGCGGCGAAGCATCAACGACCCAAGCGCTCACGGAGCCGAACGAGCCCGGCGACCGCCCCACGGCCCGCATCGGGCTTCTTCCTCGCCAGTGCAAGTAGCCCCTGCAGATTGGCCTCGTCGTTGCTTGCCGCCCCCAGCACGTCCCGGCGGGGTCGAAAGCCCTCGCCTTCGGGCCGCTGCGCTTCGGTCGAGGCAGGCTCGGACGCCTCCCGGGCCGAGGCCACGGTGGCAAGGTTTTGCACCTGCCTTCCGGCAATCGACAGCAGGTGATCGCGACCAAAGGCTCTCACGACCAACAGCTGAAAGCCCGTTCCCAGGCGCCGACTCGCCACGACCTCGATTTCCGGGCGAGCGTCGTTTCCGCCACGCCGCTTCTGCACGACCTTGACCGCCAGCAGGACGCCCGCGAGTATCGCACTAATCCAGAGAAGCACGGTGAGTTGGGAGGACCCCGAATCGTCTGCGGCTACCGAAAGAGGGGGTCGCTTGATGCGCCTGATGCGCTTGGTCTTTGTCTTTGTTTTCGCGAGCTCATCGCCGGCCCCGAGCTTCTGTTTGCTGCCCGGGCGGCCAACGTTGGGGGTGTTGGCCGGCGCGGCAGCAGGCGGCTCCGGGATCTGCAGCTCGGGCCGCTCGATGGCCTTGGACGCCTGAAGGGAGCGCAGGTGCTCACGGGGTATGAGCACCCTCGTTTGATTCCCGTCGCGTTCGACGCCGACCGCGACGCTCGGCACCTGGCGCCCGTCCGCCAGGTGAATCGCGAGCATCAGTGTGCGACCGTAACCGGGCCAGAGGCTCGCGCGTGCGATGGCAACGCCATCTCCCGGGGCGCGCATGCGGATGTCCTCCTTTACATCGGGGAACCAGACCTTGACTCGCCCCGGGAAGGAACGGATTCGTGGCGAGCCAAGCTGCTCGCTGGAGCCTATGCGGACGAAGCGGTGTGTATCGTTGGAGCCTACGACGAGCTGGGTCACCTCGAGGGCGCGTGCCGAGCCTGGAGCAAACCCCGCAGCCAGCGAGGTCATGATCAACACACCGCCCCAGCCGAGGTCACCCGATCGACGCTGCAACCGATCCGCTGCACTACACGGCATCACTCGCTACCTCCTCCAAGTCTCTTGACGCGCTCGCGTGGTGGGACGATCTCGGTGATGCGCACGCCGTATCGTTCCCCAACCACGACGGCCTCTCCCTGCGCGATCAGGGTACGGTTCGCGTAGATGGACAGGGGGGAGCCAGCCGCGGTCGTCAGCTCGAGCACGGTTCCTGCTGCGACGGAAAGCAGCTCGCTGATCTTCATCCGCTTGCGGCCCAGTTCAACGTGCAATTCCAGCGGAATCTCCATGATTCGCGCCAGCTCGGTCTGAGTTTGTTCGTCCATCTCTGCCTCACAGCGTTTCGTGGATCTCTACGGCCAGATTGCCATGATGGATCACCGGCATCCCCCTGAGCTTGGTGACCCCCTCGACCTGAAGCGCAAGCGGCTGTCCCGGAACACCATCGAGCCGCAGCACCTGCCCCACCTCCATGGCCAGCACCTCGCCTACGAAGGATCGGCGCGTGCCCAGCACGGCCACGAGCTCGATCTCGGCGAAGGCGATGCGTGCGGCCATCTTGCCCCGCTCGTCGTCCGATGCCTGAGACTCCTCTGCAGGCTCGACCGTGGGACTGGTGGCGCGCACCGCACCCGCCGTCAAAGCCACGATCACCTCGTCCCCGACGCTTCCCGCCGGGACCGTTCGCACGCCGACGCGCAACAGAGGCTCGAACTGCGTGAGCGGAGGAAGCTCGTTGATCCCCCTGAGTACTTCGACCAGTCGCACGTCGCCTTCGGAGCCGCCCCAAATCAGGGAGAAGGAGCGCACGACCTGTTCGACAAACGGCCGCAGCACGCGACGATCGATCGAAGTGAGCTCGTGACGCACCACGGCGGGACCGTCATCGACATCACCGGGTGCTCCCAGGCGTCGCTCGATGACGAAAGAAGCCAAGGCCGGCCCCAGGATGATAAGACCCCAGGACTCGTCTCGGGAACGCAGCGTCGCGATGCAGGATCCCGGGACAATGGCGCTGCTGAGCACGTTGAAGGGCACGATTTCCGAGGGTTGATCCTCGCTGGTGGAAATCACGGACGTGCCATGCAACAGCGCCTTGCGAACCTCCGGTGCGAAGTCCTGCGTGCAACGATCGGCACGTCCCAAGGCCTGACGCAGCGGACGATCGGGCGAGCCGAGGTCCGCTCCTTCCACATTGGAGGAGTCGTCTGGATCGCTGCGCATGACATCCAGGAGCGCCTCCGTTTCGGCGCCAGACAGCAACGGCTCTTGGGATTCCTCCATCACTGAACTACGAACTCGCTGAAGTAGGCCTTCTTCACGAGATCCTCCTCGAGCACCTCGTTGGCCAGATCCACGATGGCCTCGTGCAGCTCGGCCTTCCTGCCGTGATCCGACACCTCCGCCACTCGCAGTGAAGACAGGTGCGTGATCAGCCCATCCCTGATCGGAACAAGGGATGCTTCGACCGCCGGAAGCTTGTCGGCCGAGTGTATTTCCAGCTGTATCACTGCCTTGAGATAATGGGACGCGTCCTCAGCCGCCAGATTGACCACCAGGGGACGAAGCGCCACCAGGGGACCAAGTTTGCCAGCCTTGGCGCTTTCCGTTTCGACCGGCTCGCTATCCTCACCTTGCTGGGCGCTGCTGCCTCCGCTGAACAACAGGAAATAGACGGCCGTACCGCCCACAGCGACAAGATTGAGCAGCAGCAAGATCAGAATCAGCTTGTTGCGGGGTTTGACAGGCAGTTCAGGAGTGTCATCCGCCATTGCTTCTCCTTGATCCTTGGCGCCTCGGGCTCAAGATCTCGCGACCAGTCGAGCCGCTAGAGCGGCTCCAGCAATGTTCGAAGCACGAGCCGTGCCAGGACGAGATGATCCACGGATCCCGCGCGCTACACGCGTCGCGCGAGGCGAGCAGGCGCTTTTCACGTCAGCAGCTTGACGCTGGCCGGCAGTGCAGGATTCCTGAAACCCATCGAGAAAAGGGCGAGGGAGGCTTCATGATGGCAGAAGAAAAAAACGCGCCGACCGCTGGGCCGGCGCGCTTCGTCGCCTTGGGGTAGCGGCGGTAGCGGCCGCGCTACCGCTTGAGATTGATGAGCTCCTGGTAGAGTTGATCCGAGGTAGTGATGATGCGCGAGTTCGCTTGAAATCCGCGCTGGTAGGCGATTAGATCGACGAATTCCCGGCCGAGATCTACGTTGGCTTGCTCCAGCGCCCCCGCCACGATCGATCCGCGTCCGCCGGACTCGGCGCTCCCCACCAGCGCGGCCCCCGATGCCTGGGTCGCCGTCCAAAGGCCGTCTCCAGCGCGCTCGAGCCCGTCCACGCTGGCAAAGTCTGCAACGGCCACCTGACCCAATGTTCTGCGCTGGCCGTTGGTGAACACACCCACGATCGTCCCATCCGAAGCGATCGATATGCCTGCGACCGAACCGGCGGCATAACCGTCTTGGGCGATCCCGTTGGTGGTAAAGGGCGAGCCGAACTGGGTGGTGGCGTCGAGCCCTGTGCCACCATCGCCGGTGACGCTGGTTCCAAAGTCGAAGACGATCGCCTGACCAGGCGCCGCACCAGCAAAACCAAACGAGCTGGCCCCGGGGGTCTCGGTGTCGAGCGCGCCGCTGGTGTTGAACGTCAGCGTGCCGCCGGCGCCCTCCGTGGGTATTCCGGGGGTGCCGCCTGTCAGCTCGCCGCCGTCTACCATGGCATGCCATTCCCAGGCGTTTGCAGCCGTCTTGCGGAAGTAGGTGGTTACTTCGTGGGCGTTGCCCAGCGAATCGTATACCGTGACAGCCGTCGAGAAATTCGATGTGCCGGCTGGATCGGCCGGGTCCCACGCCGCGACCGGAACCTGTGCATTCGCGTCGAAGTTCAACGAGAGGTCGACCCGGGTGCTCGGACTCGCAGCGATCGTACCGGGCGCGATCGTCAGGTCCGAAACCGTGCCCTGCAGGTTACCGTTGGCGTCGACTCCGTAGCCCTGGAGCTTCATGCCCGCGGGATTCACGATGACGCCGTTGGCATCGATGTGAAACTGGCCCGCACGAGTGTAGTACTCGCCATGCGTGCCGCTCACATTGCCTTCAACGACGAAGAACCCATCTCCGGTGAGCGCCAGATCGGTCGGTGACTCGGTGGTCAACAGGGCACCCTGCGACCACATCTGTTCGATCGAAGCCAGACGGACACCGCCACCGGCTGCAGGAGCGGCATCCGGACCCGCGATCGAGCGTCCAAGGATGTCCTCGAACTGGGCCCGCGAGCGTTTGAACCCGGTCGTGTTGACGTTGGCGATATTGTCGCCGACCACACCCAGGGCTTCACCGTGGGATCGCAGACCGGAGGCGCCTGTATTGAGCGAGCGAAGTATGGACATGGGTACTCTCCTTCTATTCTCCAATGGAGGTCACGTCGCCTAGCAAAACACGAGAATTGCCGACCATGAGCTCCGGATATCCGTTGTCATAAGCTACCGCCGATACACGACCGATGATCTCGGTGGAGACTTCCATGGGGTTGCCATCGGAGTCCCTTGCAAGAACCTGGAGGCGGTAGCGACCGGGGGGCACCGGCCGGCCGGACGAATCGCTGCCATCCCAGTGGAGCGAGTGGATCCCCGGCATCAGATTGACGGCCTCGATGTTCTTGATCAACTCACCGCTGCTGCTGTGGATCGCGATGCTGACCTCGCTGGCACGGCTCGGCAATCGAAAACCGGCGCTTGCACCGCCCGACTCGCCGAGGTGCAGGTTGTCACCCGTTGCCACCACACGCTTGCCGACTAGATTGGCGGCCTGAGCATTCGACTGCGCAATCGTCGCGACCTCAAGGGCTCTGACCTTGCTTCCGATCTGCACCAGCTGATCCACGCTCGTGAGCTGCGAGAGCTGGGTGATGAACTCGCGCGAATCCGTGGGATCGAGCGGGTCCTGATTCTGCAGCTGCGCGACAAGGAGCTTCATGAAGGCATCGCGACCAATCTCGTCGGCGGCCCCATCCTTCGTGGCTGCAGTCTCTGCAGTCGTGTTGGTCGACCAAAGTCCGTGGATTTCCATTTTATTCCTCGCTCTCCAGATCCGATCGGCGTCGCACCCGGTCGATGAGACCGCTTGCAGCCGTGGCCGCGGTATGGACGCTCATGCGACGCAGGTTCAGGCCCAGCTGGCTGATGCGGGTGCGCAGCTGTCCGGCGGAAGCACGCAGCATCCCTCCGTGCGATTGCTTCGATACCGTGAAACGGAGGTCGAGCCCACCCGCGGTCAAGCGCAGCGCGATCTTGACGCGTCCGAGTTGCCGATGCTGCAGTTCGATGGTCGCACCGCCCGACCGCAGGCTCCCGGCGTTTTTGGGATCGCGCGCCGCGTGCACTATAGACCGTGCCAGCACTCGGACCTCGAGCGCTGCCAAGGTGCGTGCCGGGGTCAACCCCGCACCGGCTTCGCCTTGTCCCATGGCAGGGAGCGTGAATGCGCTGTCCTGCACGTGCGATACGCCGGGGTTCGTTGCCGCCGGCAGGAAGCGCTGCGCGGAGTGCTCGAAGGCCGGGTGACGCGGCTGCGGGCCCTGGGGTGCCTGCTCGGGTGGCGCCGGCCCGGGTGCGGCTTGCGACACGGTCTGCCCGATCGCTCCGGTCTCTGTGTTGGACGCGGCTCCCGGCGGGACCAGCGGCAGCGTTTTCGGCCTGCGCTCGTGCGTGGTTGGCGCCGCTGCCGCGGCGACTCCCAGCAGGCCGGCGGCACGCCGAGCGCGCCCTGCGGACAGGCCCACAGCCAGGCCCACAGCCTTTGGAACGGCGCCAAACAGGTTGCTGGCCTGATCGAACCGGAAGGAACTAGCCCGACCTGCATCTCGCCGATCTACCTGCGGGCCCGAGGCAGAGGGCGATTGGCGCAACGGTGGGCGGCCTGCGTGTGCCGGGCCTAGCTGACGAGGGCCTTGCTGACGAGGGCCCTGCTGACGATCGCGGCTCGGCCCGGCCACGACCTCGCGAGGCGCCCCGTCCCCCAGCTGGGATGTGCGTCGGGCCTGCGCTGCCTTGGCGGTGGGGACACGGTCCGCGTGCCCGACCTTCGGCGCTTGTGCCGCGCGGGGCGCCAGGTCGTGCACCACCTCGGCCGGATGGCGTTCGTCGCTTGGCGCTGCAGACAAGGCTTCGGACTCGGTCCTCGGCTGTGCACCGGCGTGCTCCTGCATCCGGTGCGCTAGGGGAAGCTTGAAAGCGCGTCCGGAGCCCGCACGGTCGGCGGTCATCCGCCTGTTCGGAGCTTGCTGCGCCGGGAGCGCAGCCATGTGCTTGACCTTCACCGTCCAACCCTCATCGCATCCGGCAGATCCGCGCCGCGGCCTCGTCGCTGGCCATTTGATCGTGCTGTTGCCGCGTTCGGGCGTGTTGCCTCGCCAGGCGGTCGTCGAGCACTTCCAGGGCGCGCAGCGCTCGGTGCGCGCTGTCCAGGGATTCTCGTTTGGCTAGCTGCATCCGACGTTTGTCGGCCACGAGCCTCTGCGCGCTCGCCATGGTCTCGCCGGCGATCGCCACGATTCCGGCGCGCAGCGCTAGATCACCGGCGCCTCGCTCGACGGGCTGCGTCAAGGCGACAATCGCTGCGCTGCGTTCGCTTGCGGCCTCGGTCATCGCGTTTTGTGCTTCGGCGAGGGCCCTCGTGGCCATGGCAAGCTCGACGCGATGTGCGTCTCTTATGCGCTTTTTGACGCGAATGATGCGCGCCAGCCGATGTCGGTCCTTCATTCGTTCTCGCTTTCCCAAATCGCGGTCAACGCCGGGACGACCTGCGCCGCTTCCGCACGCTCGTTTGGTGTCTGACGCAGGAATCGTTCCAGGTGCGGCATGCGCCGCAATGCCTCGTCGAGCCGCGGCAGGGCTCCACTTTGGTATGCACCGACCGCCACCAGATCCTCGGCTTCGCGATAGGCGGCAAGCAGCTCCCGAACGCGGGCCGCGTACTGCTGGTGCTTGGGCGTGGCCACCTGCGGCATGACACGCGAGACACTGGCTGCGACGTCGATCGCCGGGTGGTGGCCTCGCTCTGCCAGCTGCCGCGAGAGCACGATGTGGCCGTCCATGATGGCACGAGCCGCGTCTGCAACCGGCTCGCTCATCTCGTCGCCCTCCACGAGCACCGTGTAGACTCCCGTAATGGAACCCTGTCCGCTCGTCGTTCCCGCCCGCTCGAGCAAACGTGGCAGTGCCGCGAATACACTCGGAGTATAACCCTTGGTCGTAGGCGGCTCACCCGCCGCCAGGCCAATCTCGCGCAGCGCCATGGCGTAGCGGGTCAAACTGTCCATGACCAACAGAACATGAAGGCCCCGATCTCGAAAAAACTCCGCGATGGCCGTTGCGTACAGCGCCCCGCGCGCCCGAATCAGCGGCGGATCGGCGCTGGTGGCGGCAACCACGACCGAACGCGCCAAGCCCTCTTGCCCCAGCGTCCGGTTGACGAACTCCTCCACTTCGCGCCCGCGCTCACCGACCAGCCCGACCACGACCACGTCCGCCTGAGTGTTTCGCACCATCATGCCGAGCAGGGTGCTTTTGCCCACGCCGCCGCCGGCGAAGATTCCGACCCGCTGACCCCGCCCCAAGGACAGCAGGCCGTCAAGCGCCCGAACTCCGACGTGCAGCGGTGTGTCGATCGGCCGCCGCCTGAGCGGATTGCGCGAAGCCCCATGCAGCGGGACGTCAAGCTCCAGCGCCGGCGGCGCTCGACCATCGAGCGGCCTGCCCAACGCGTCGACGACGCTGCCGAGCAGGCCGGTTCCCACGGCTACGCGGGTGGCGCGCCCAATGTGGCGCAGCGTCGATCCCACCTCGAGCCCATGGGTCTCCCCCAAGGGCATCAACAGGCACGTGGCCCCGCGCAGACCTACGACCTGCGCCTGGATGGTCGCGCCGCCCGAGAGCGGCTCCAGCTCGAACAGGTCGCCCATGCCTGCGCGACAGCCTTTGGCCTCCAAGACCAGCCCCACCACCTGACTCAGCTTGCCCGCAACCACGGGTCGAGCCGCCCGGCGTGCGCTCGGAATGTACTGGCGCAGGCCGGTGATCAAGCCGTCTGCCTCCCGCGCCGTCGCCGCTCCTCCTCGAGCGCCCGGTACACCGACCGTAAACGTTCGCCAACACGGCCGTCCACCTGGCTGTGCTCGTCTTCCACCACGCAGCCCAGGCCCTCGAGCTCGGCGTCCAACTCGAGCTCGACAGCCACACCGTCCACGTCCAAGCTGCCGCCACCAACTTCCTTGACGATGGTTTCGTAGGCCTCCTTGGACGCGCGCAGCGTGACCCGGCCCTCGACGCCAAGCGCTCTGCACGCCGCTTGCGCAAGGGCAACGTGAAGCTGCGGTTCGAGCTGGAGTTGCTGCTCCACTATCTCGGACGCGATGGCCACAGCCAGCTCGATCAGCTCTCCTTCGATCTGCCTGAACGCTTGGTCGCGTGCGCAGGCATGCTCCAGCGTCGCTTGTACAAACTCTCGCATGCGCTCCTCGAGCTGGGCCAACAGCTCCGCCGGGGGTTCGGCCACGGCGGCGACAGCTACCGGCTCCGGTTCTTCCACGGGTTCCGGTTCAGCTGCTGCCTCGGGCCCTGGCTCGACCGAAGTCCCGAGCCGGCGTAGCTCCAAAGGCCTCACTTGCGTCTCGCGCCGCTCCAACCAATCGGGTGGCACTGCGTCGCTCGACACCGAAGGAAAGCGATGGGGGGGCGCCTGCGACTCCCGGCCGCGAGGACTAGACAAAATCGCCGCCTCCTTCGCGCGCAATGCTGATCTTGTTCTCCCTCTCGAGATTCAGCGCGATCTCAACGATCTCCTGTTGTGCTTGCTCGACATCGGTGACTCGCACCGGACCAAGCAGCTCCAATTCTTCCCGCAGCATCCCCGCGGCGCGCGACGACAGGTTACCGAAGATCTTTTCTTGCAGATCCTCGCTGGCATTCTTGAGGGCGAGCACCAGCTTGTCGGTTTGAATCTGCTTCAGCAACGCCTGCATTCCACGGCTGTCGATGCGCAACAGATCCTCGAACACGAACATCGCGCCGCGAAGTTGCTCCGCCAGGTGCGCGTCTGCAGAAGTGAGGGCGTCGAGGAGCTGCTCTGTCTCCTCGGGGGGCAGACGCTTCAGAAGGCCCGACGCCACCGTCAACCCCCCCACCTCGGACCGGCCGCTCGCCTTGATGGCTGAAACCTCCTGGGCGAACTCGTCCTCGATATCTTGCACCACAGACTCGGGGACCCCCTCCAGCCGTGCGATCCGCAGCACCACTTCCGCCTGCCTGTCAGCCGTCATCTTTCCGATCACCTGAGCGGCCTTCTCGTTGTCGAGCTGAGAGAGCACCACGGCGATCGTCTGTGGCTGTTCGCTCTCGAGCAGGCCCAGGATCGTTGTTGCGTCCAGGCGACCGAGCTCCGCGAACGGCCCCGGAGCCATCTTGGCGCTCCACAGCTCTGCGGCGCGGCCTTCCCCTAGCGCCTTGCCGGCAAGGCGGCGCAGGTACGAACCGCTGCCGGATAGGCTGGCACTGCCTCCTCCGCCCGAGCGCTCCACGAATTCCAGATGCACCGCGGCGATCGTCTGTGGCGAAACCTGGATCATCTCCGCGCTCACTTGGCGCAGCGCGCCGACCTGTTCGTCGCTCAGCTTCGACATGATGCGCGTGGCCAATCCCTCGTCCATGCTGACCAGAAACACGAGTGCCTTCTGAGGGCCGGTCAGCGCCTGGACCTCCGAACCGAGCTGCCCCGAAGCGGCTGGTGACGCCGAGGTCGCAGCCGCAGCCGATGCTATGGCTGAAGAGGGCTGCGCCTCGCCCGCAGCAGAGGCCGCGTCAGGCATTGCCACCCTCACTCAACCAGCCTCCCACCACACGCACCGCCAGATCCGGGTTTTGGTTGGCGAGCTCCGCGGCGTACGCTCGAACCTCGTCGATGTTCTCCGCATCGCGCTTGCCAGTCAGCGCTTGCAGCTGCTTCGACAGCGGTACCCTCTTCGCGCTGTCGGGCAATTGAATCCCGCCCGCCTCCGGTGCGGCTTTGAGCTCGACCATGCGCGGGCCGCTTGGACCCCGTGGCTCCGGCAGCTTGAGCAGTGGGGCCACACGCCGCTTCAAGGCCAAGAACAACAGGAATCCGAGACCGATCCCGATCCCTGCAGCAACGTAGGGTAGAAACGGTTCGAGCTCTCGCAACAGCACCAACAGCTGGTTTTCCGGCTCGGGCTCAAGGCCCGAAGCGGCAAAAGGCACGCACTCCACCGTGACCCGGTCTCCACGGCGCGACTGCGCTCCTACTGCGCTCGAAACGATGCCGTGTATTCGTTGCAGCTCCTCGTCTTCCAGCGGTTCGAAGACCCTGGCATCGCCGTCTTCACTCCATTGACCGTCTACGATCACGGCCACGTCGAGACGCGTGACGCGACCTACGGGTTCTACCGTGTGCCGGACCACTTTGCTGACCTCGAAGTTGCGGATCTCGTGGCGGCGATTCGTTCCGCCCTTGCCCGCCTTGCCGGCGGCGGGCGCCTCCCCACCCGGAAGATTCGAAGCCGACCCCACCACGCCGCCCGTGGTACGCCCGTCGGCGACCGCACCCTCCGTGGTCAAATCGAACGATCGCGTTGCTGTCTGCTCCGGGTCGAACTCCTGCTCGGTTCGTTCCTCGCGCGCGAAATTGACGACCGCGTCGACCCGCACGCGGCTTTTGCCCGCGCCCAGCATGGTGTCGAGCAGCTGCCGTACGGCGTCTTCCTTGAGGTGCTCCACGCGGCGCTTGTATGCCAGCGACGAATCCGTTCCCTTGCCGCCCTCTATATCTTCTCCGCTGTTGAGCTTGGCGCCTTTGCCATCCACCACGGTCACATTCGCCGGTTCGAGTCCGCGCACGCTCGCAGCGACCAAGTGCACCACTCCCCGAACCTGTTCGCCCCGGAGCCTGAGCCCCGGAGCAAGCCTCAAGACTACAGACGCACTGGCACCACCCCGGTCCGTGGCAAACAGGGCACGTTTGGGCATTACCAGGTGTACGCGCGCAGCATCGACCCCGGTAATGTGACGTATCGTACGCGCCAGCTCGCCCTCGAGCGCCCGGTGGTACTTGACCTGCTCGGCGAACTCACTCTCGCCGAAACGTTGCTCGTCGAAGATCTCGAAGCCGACCCCTCCACCGTTGGGCAGTCCCTCCCCGGCAAGAAGCAAGCGCGTTTCATGCACCCTGTCCTCGACCACCAAGATGGTCCGGCCCCCATCCTGCAGCTTGTGCTCGAGCTTCAGCTCGCCCAGGCGCGACACGATCTGAGCCGCATCTTCTTGCGAGAGATTCGCGAACAGCACGGTGTAGCTTGGGCGCGTCGCCAGGCCGGCGGCTAGGACGACAACCCCGATCGACACCGCCGCAGCCAGCGACCAGGCCATCCGCGCCTGGGGAGGCAAGAGCCCCCAGCGCTCGCGAATCCGCGTCAGTAGCTCGAGCGCCCGCTCCACCCGCTAAGCCCCCATGCGTGAGATCTCGCGATACGCTTCGATCACCTTGGTGCGAACGCTGCTCAGCAAGCGAAACGAAATGTCCGCCTTCTGCAGCGCGATCATGGTGCCGTGCAGGTCGTGCTGGCGTCCCTTCGCATACTGTACGGCCAAGTGCTCCGCCTTCGCCTGATTCTCATTCACCTCGGCGACGAAATCCTTCAGCCGCTCGGCAAAGCTATGGCCGCGATCCGTGACGGACGGCGCGGGGCGCGTGTCTGCCCGCTCGAGCTTGACCGTATCCACCAATGCTTGAAGCTCGCTCGCCATGGCTACATCCCGATCCTGAGCGCCGCACGCGCCATCGTCTTGACGGACTGAACGGCGGTGACGTTCGCCTCGTAGGAGCGCGCCGCTGTAATGAGATTGACCATTTCCTCGATGATATTGATGTTTGGAAAGGCTACGTAACCGCGCTCATCCGCATCCGGATGCCTGGGATCGTACACGAGCTGCGGCGGTGAAGCGTCAGAACGAACTTCCGGCACCTCTACGATGTACGCAGATCGCGCAGCGCCGTCTCCCAGCAGGTCACGGAAACGTGTCTGAGCGGGCACGGCTCTAAAAACAGGATCGAGCCGGCGGTAGGGCCCGCCATCCACGGTTCGGGTGGTGCGCGCATTGGCCAGGTTGGACGCGAGTGCATTCATTCGTACACGCTGTGCTGCAAGACCGGTTGAAGCGATTTCCATCGCATGAAACAAACTCACTGCCATTGCTATCCTCCTCGGCCTTGCGCGGCGTAGCGCAACAGAGCCAATTGTTTTTGTACCAGTCTCGCAGCGATGCTGAAGCGCATGTCGTTGGCGGCTGCTTTCGACATCTCCCGTTCCAAGCTCACCGAATTGCCGTCGAGCCCAGGTTGTACCGTCTGTTCCAGACTCTCGACTACACGATTGGAAGCGTGCGCACTGCTGCCTGTGGGGAGGTGAGCCTCGTGCGTAGCCGCAAGGGCAAGGCCGCCCGAGGTGCCCTGGTCCGGCACCCGTTCCAGCTCGAGCGGCTTGAATCCAGGCGTATCAACGTTCGCTATGTTGGAGGCGAGCACACTGTGCCGCTGAACGTGGTAGTCCATGGCCCTATGAAGCTCGCCGACCATCTTGAACAGCTCGGACATGGTGACAACTAGCAGCAAGGGCCATGCCAACCGTCCTGCGGGCTCAAGGACCTGCCTTTGCGCCCTAGATCGCCAAAAGCGCGACGGGCAGCAGCTACGGCGCCGCCAGGTTGCTGACACGATCCTTTTCGTGCTCCCGAACTGTCATCGATCGCTCGTCTTGATGAGCTTGACCAACATCGAGACGACCGGTTCGACTTCACCGAGCGCCCCGGCAACCACGTTGTCTTGAACCCTCTCGATTGCCAGGTCGGCTTTGACGTCCTTCTTACCCGGCGCCTAAGCTGCATGTGCATCGGGTTCGCCGATGCCCTTCTTTTTCAGCTTTTCCACGAGTGTCGTGCGATTCATCTGCAGGATTCCGGCGGCCCGGTTCTTGTTCCAGCCCGTTCTCTGCAGCGCCTGGCAGATCAGCGCGTTTTCGAACTGTTCGACTGCATCCTTGAAATTGATGCCCTCTTCGGGCAAAGCTGGATCGATGCTGCGGTTCGCAACGCTGTTCGGCTGCTCACGAATCTTGCGTGGCAAGTCGGCCACGTCGACCATTCCCTTGGACTTGATGAGCACCACACGTTCCATGAGATGCTCCAGCTGCCGCACGTTGCCGGGCCAGTCGTACGCCGCAAGGACGGCGACCGCTGGTTCCGTAATACCCTCCACCCGTCGCTGGCGGCGTTTGTTGGCGCTCTTTACGAAATGCGTGACGAGTTCCGGAATGTCGCTACGCCTCTCACGCAGCGGTGAGAGCTCAACGGGAATCACGTTTAGTCGGTAGAGCAGATCTTCCCGGAACTTTCCCTGCGCAGCCATGTCCTCGAGGTCACGGTTCGTGGCAGCGACGATTCGGACATCAACCTTGTGCGACCGGGGATTCCCGAGCGGCGTCACTTCCCGTTCCTGCAGAACTCGCAAGAACTTGGCTTGCAGTGCCAATGGCAGCTCGCCGATTTCGTCGAGAAAAATGGTCCCTCCGTCGGCCTGCAGGAACCGGCCGGTGCGCGCCTGGGTGGCGCCCGTAAAGGCCCCCTTGACGTGTCCAAATAGCTCGCTTTCGAGCAGATTCTCCGGGATGGCCGCACAGTTGACGGTTACGAAGGGCTTTGTATGGCGACTACTGCCTCGATGGAGGGCGCGCGCAACGAGCTCCTTTCCGGTACCTGTTTCGCCGGTAACCAATACGGTGCAATCCGTGTCGGCGACGCTTGCGAGCAGCTCAAATGTTTCCGTCAAGCTGGTATGCTGACCGAGCACACCGGGAGCGAACTGTTGTCTCCACAGCTGTGCCTCCGCTG